>JAFGOE010000067.1 GCA_016926625.1 Candidatus Zhuqueibacterota bacterium | reverse complement strand
TTTTTTTCATTTTTTTTAATTTTTTTTATTATTTTAGTAGATTATCTGAGCATTTGATGAATTGCAGGTTATACCATCGGGAAAATGATGATCGTGACGAGGAGTAAAGTCGACCGCGAAAGTAATTGAATATCAATTGAAGCAGGATCCCGTCTTGCTTTCTACACAAGACATGAAATGAGATCACTATATTACTGAGGTTCTTCTCAAAAATAGTTACAATTGGCTCGAATGATTTTTTGAAAAAATTTATCTAAATTATTGAAGACTTATGCTTCTCTTCCTTCGACTTCTATCTCAATATAGTGCTTGCATACTGCTTTTAGCATATGAATAATTTATAATTTTTATTATGGATTTGCTGACCAGACTTGTATCAGACCTATCGCTCTAAATCTGTTTCGTCAGCTACTATAAAAATTTCCGCAACTACTACTATCTCCTCAGATTATCCGTTCCAAATTCTTGAAAATCTTTATTTCCTAACGACTCGTCCCGGGTAATCGGATAATAAATTCGGTGAACTCACCTTCCTTGCTATCAAATTCTATTGCCCCATTATGGCCATGGACGATAATCTCATAGCTTATCGATAATCCCAAACCAGTCCCCTGCCCCGCCGGTTTGGTCGTAAAAAATGGCGTGAATAATTTTTCTCTAATCTCGGACGGAACACCGTTGCCATTGTCCCTGATGCGGATCTCCACATGGTCCTTCATGTTGCGGCTCGAAACGGACAATTGGGGAGAAAAACTGCCGCCCTGCTCCATTTTTTTCCGATGCGCCTCGTAACAGCCGTTATTGATGATGTTCAGAAACACCCGACTGATGTCCTGGGGAACAACATCCAGTTTGCCGATCGTTGTATCAAAATCTTTTTCTATTTTGATATTGAAATTGCTGTCCTGTGCCCGCATACCATGATAAGCGAGGTTGATATCCTCTTCCAGTATGGCATTGAGGTCCGTCGGCTGACGCTCACCCGCTTTACCCCGGGAATGCAGCAGCATGCTGCGAACAATACTGTCCGCACGTTTGCCATGTTCATTGATTTTTATGTTGTTCAGTTCTAAACTCTGCAAAATTTCATCAATAGCTGCTTGATCCGGTTCGTCTTTGGACAGCTCTTCTCTCAATTCTTGTATCAGTTCCCGTGACAGAACGGCAAAATTATTGACAAAGTTAAGTGGATTCTTGATTTCATGCGCTATACCTGCTGTTAAAGCACCTAAAGCTGCCAGTTTCGATTGGGTCACCAATTTGTCCTGCGTGTTTTTAAGGTTAATGAGTAATTCATTGACCTGACGATAGGCATCTGCGTTTTCCAGGGCAATGGCGCTGTAAGCGGCCAGATTGCGCAGGATGTTCAAGTGATATTCGGTATAGGCATTTTTGCTGAAACTTTGTGCCGTAATGACACCGATGGTTCTATCTTTATGCAGAAGCGGTAAATAGAGAATGGATTCGGGATTTTCTCCGGCCATGGGTGGTTTCAGGTCCCGAATGTAGTTGACATAATCCGTACTATAATCATTGATAAAAACGTCTTTCTGGTTTTTTAAACACCAGACCGCGAGCCGGTCGTCATCGCTTAAGGGAACCGTAAATTCGGGCAAAGTTTCACCTTTTTCTTTTGTAGCCGGAAAGACGATATGCTTTTGATCCTCCTGATACAGACCAATGCCGAAAACAGAAGCGTTCATCATCGTATTGACGTTTTTGTAAACCGTGTCGATGATTCCTTTTATGGAAAGATTTTCGGTTATGTCCCGTCCGATGCGGCTGAGCTGTTCGACATTGTTCTTCTGCTCGTGAATTTCCGCCGTCCTCTCCTCTACCACCTTCTCCAGCGCTCGGCCCCGCTCCTGCAGTTGATGCGTACGAACGCGAACCAATCCAAAGATCAATCCGGCAGCACCTAATATATACAATCCCCACGCCCACCACGTTCCATACAGCGGTGGGGTAATTGTAAAAGCGACCATATCCTCACTGCTTTCGTGCTGAAAAATATTTCGCGCCTGAACACGAAAATGATATTTCCCGGCAGGGAGGTTGGTGTAATAGCGACGATTATCGATGCTCCACGCTGACCAGTCGGCATCAAATCCATCCAGTCGTGAACGGAACTGGTTCGCGCGCGGATTCAAATAAGACGATGCGGAAAAATCAAATCGCAATGCATTATAGCGAAAGGGAATTTTACGATCCGCCGGATTATCCATACGGCTGCCCGATCTGACGGCGCCGTTATAGATAACCGAGTCGCCGGCAATAGCAACGCGACGGATCAGAGCCGGGAAATCGGCTTGTTCGGCCCGAAGCTGGTCGGGTGCAAAACGTATCACATTGTTTGGCGTGCCGAACCATATCGCATCGTCGTCTCTGGCATAGATTGTATTTATTAACTCATCAGCAAAACGCGCCAGTTGATCTTTTTCCAACCGGTATTCTCCATTCGGCAGCTTCTTATAAACAGCCGATTCCTCTGCTAAATTGAGCCAGATGTTGCCTTGAAGATCCGCTACGATAACGCCTTCATCTGGTTTCCTGCCCAATCGGACACCATCGAAGAACGGATCGCGAGAAAATTTTCTCCGGGCTTGATCAAATTGATAGACGCCATTACTCGTGCAGAACACTAATTTACCGGCAATTTGAATTGGATTTACCCCCCCCGGGGGCAGACCATTTTCAACACCAAACTTGTCAAGCATGGGATACAGCAAATTTTCCACGTCGAATGTCAGCCTGATGACGCCGCCATCCATAGTTCCGACCCAGATAATGCCGGGTTTGGATTCGATCACCGTTCGTACATATTCATGCGTGCCCGTCACTTGCCCGAGGCGATGAAAGCGATCGGGATGGTGAGCATCATAGCGCAACAGAACAATGCCGTCCGATGTTCCACCGACGACAATGTCGTTTCCCAAACTCATGCGACACAGGTAAAGCATCGGTATTGACAACTCCTGGTTCGGTAAGGCTAAAATGGATTCTTTATTCTTGATACGGTAGATTCCGGTATTTACTGTGACAAATAATTCGTCATTTAACTCTAAAAAATAGAATGATTGAGCGTTGCCGGCGATGCCTTCGACTGATTTGAAAAAACCATCTGTATCATCCAGATAGTAAAGGCCATCATTGACTGCGATGTAAAGGATGCCATTGTGTCTGCAAAAATCGGAAGGCCCGCTGCCTCCGGGCATGCTGAATGTTGTGAGAGGAGAATTATATTCAAGGACAGCCACGCCTCCGTCCATCCCAACCCAAAGATTTTGTTGCTCATCCACAAAAAGAGCACTGATACAATTTGAGGTAAATCCGTCATCGACATCAAATTGGTGCTTTACGCCCCCGTTTTTGTCTATTATAAATAATCCTCCGGATAGATTTCCGATCGCGAAGCAACTATCGGGAGTAATGACACCAGCATACAGAGTTCCGGAACGCAGGGATTCATCCGCATCGGTGGGAAACGGTTGAAATCCACTTCCGTTCCACAGAAACAATCCGCGACTAAAGGTGCCGAGCAGATAATTGAACGGCTTTCCCGGAAACGGCAGCATGACATGAATTCGATCGCCGGCAAATTGTTGACCTCCGGGCATTAAAACCAGTGAATCATTCACCATACGCATTAGGCCGACATCAAATTGCTGCACAAACAGCGTCTCATCGATCCAAAACGTGTAGCCGAAAATATTTTGCGCTTTCCATGTTTCTACCTGCCATGTTTCATCACCGTTTTGTGTCACTTGGGGATTAAATCGGAACAGCATTTGGCTTGTTTGAAAATAAATGCCCTGGTGCGTCGCGTGAACCGACCAGACGTAATTGAACAGCCGATCCTCAGGCTCTATATAGTCCATCAGAGAACAATATTGCATCTGCCCGTGCTCATCCGGATCAAGGTAGCCGAGCATTCCGGAAGAGCCCACGTAAACCCTGCCATTTTTATCTGTGGACAATGATCGTGCAAAGGAATTATTGGGATTCAGTATCAAGCGCCAATTAGACCCGTCGAACTCTTGAACTCCAAAGCCATCGCCGATGTACATGATGCCCCGGTCATTCTGCGCCATCGCCCAAAATTGGGTATGCCCTTTTATTTCCTTGCTGGTGTATATCGTCATAAAGGGCTTGCCAATTTCTGCTGCAAAAGCGCCAGATACTATGAATAGAACGATACTCAAAAAAAGCGACAGTTTCTTCATGTCTTTACCCTTTCAGGATCTGCTGCTTTAATGCTCTAAAATCAAGGGGTTTGGTATAAAAATCATCGGCACCGTGTTCCATCGCTGCATCGTAGTACTGATTGCTATAGGCGGTAATCATGGAGACCTTAATGGCCGGAAAATCCTTCTTCACCTGCTGCAGCAATTCAATGCCGTTCATCCCCGGCATATTAATGTCCGAAAGGATAACCATGACTTCCGGTGGTTGTTTCATCTGATGCAATGACTGTATCGCATCTTCACCGGAAAAAGAAAAAATAAATTCAATCATTTCCTGCTGCATCTCTTTGCGAAAGTACTGCCGAAATAGCAATTCGACATCTTTCTCATCATCCACAACCATCACTTTCATAATTTTTCCTTTTATACGATGTTAAGAGGTTTTGAATTCATCTTTTGTGAAACCACGGAACATAATTTAGGATCCGTATACTTTTCTGTATCTCGTTTTCATATTGTCCCCACTGAACTCGAGACAATCTACCATTTGAATTTATGCGCGACGACCCGGTAGTTAAGAGCAGCTTATTATGATACTTCTGCATTACCTTGAAAACAACGCGTTAAACATCATGAATAATGAAGCTGCCAACGTTGTATACGCGAATATCTGCTTCAATTTCTCCGGTTTAGTTTTTAAGGCGAATTTACCGCCAATGAGTCCGCCCAAAACAGCTATCACTGCAAATGGAACAGCTGCTTTCGGGTCAAAGTGCCCTTGCGCAGCGTGACCGATAAAACCCATAACAGCCGTTGCAGCGACCATCGCCGAAGACGTGCCCACGGCTATGCGCATCGGGACTCCGCAGAGCAAGACCATCAGCGGGACCTTAAACGAACCGCATGAAATCCCCACAGCACCCGCGGCCAAACCCGCAAGTGCAGTAATAGGAATCGTGTACCACAGATTTACGACATAGCTTTGCCCCTGAAAATTTCGATGCCAGTAGCCCATCTTCTTTACAGTTTGAATTGGCCTTTCTTTTATTTTGACAAGCATCAGAAAACCGGCAATCGCGAGCAGCCCCGCCAACAGCAACTTTAATGAAATATTGCTGGCGTAACTTGAAAAATATCCACCGACAAAGGCCATGATATCCGTCGGAGGATCGATAACAAGAGCGAGTTTCCAATCGACTGTCTTGTTTCGATGAAAGATCAACATCCCGGCCATGGCGGTCAGCATCAGGATAAACTGCGCCGAAGTAGCCGCTTGATGCATAGCCTGACCGGTTGCAACCAGCACCAGGATGTAAAAATTACCTCCACCACGCCCCGTCATCGTCATGAGGACCGATATCGCAAATATGATGATGCTTACGAGGACCACTGTATTCATTTCACTACTTTTTTTAAGAAAGCTGTTTTAGTCATTTCCCGAACTCAAGTCATTCAACACATTTAGTATAATCGAATAAAATTATTCCCGCCTTTTCATAACCTCATACCTTGCGATATCAAAACACAATCGTCGAGAGAATACAAGATAGTACCTTAAACTTCTTTGATCGTACAGCAGGCATTCCTTGCTGCTTATTCACATGGATTACAAAACATACGCTTAATAAATTTTATTTCTTAACGTCAATTCGTAAATCCCGTTTCAGGGTTCTTTTCTCCAAATTTTTCAGTTAAAACAGACACGATTTCACTTCGATTTACCCCCTTTTTTTCTAGATCTTTAATAAGAAGATAGGCTTTGAAAAGCGATGAATTGGCAATTTCTGAGGAGAAATAGCCTATGCCCTGATTCCAGATAAACAATGAAAACAGCTCGTCCAATTGTTCTATTGTTACCCCCAAATGATAGGCTTTTATAAGTTCCCTTGTCGATTGTCTTATCCTTCCGGAACCAACAGCATTGGACATCGATAATAAAAATTTTATTTTTAATTCGATGGCAGGTTGTTGTTTATTCCAGATATTGTCCCAAAAATGAACTGCTAAATCGGCAATTTGGGTATCGATGTCGGCATATCTGGGCATTACTATCGGTTTTAGAGGTAATTCCTTGTCATCAGCTTCGATTACTTCACTTCGAAAAAAGTAGGCATAATATAACCCTTCTGCTTTTTTATCGGTGTAATGCTCAAAACCCAGGTTTTTCATCGTATCGTATAACGGGATAGGCTCAAAATTCTGGATGATGGTTATCCCTTGATTCTTGGGAATAGTCTTCGCTTTCTTTATGATCGCTAAAAGAAAATTTCCTTTTAAAACCCGTACATCAAATTCAACAAATTCATTTTTGTGCTTCAACCACTCTTTATCCATATCGTTTTCTCTTAATTTGGTAAATATAATTCACTTCCAATATTTTAATAAGTTATATGTATCCTGAATGACGATTTTCATATTGTCTGTTGTTCATCAATGCATAGATTGAGTTCAAATACCGCTGACCCTTTTCCAGGACAGGCGGTTTGACGAGACCAGAACCCTTTTCGATGGCCGTTGACTTCTCCCCGTCCGGGCCTAAAGCGCGCGGATTCATATTCATTTACCCTTAAATCTAAGCATCACATATGAAAAGAAATGAATGCGTCCTTCACCTCCATCTAATAGACGAATGTCTGAATGGCATGAGGTAGAATAACCGTTGTGACCGCGCTTAAGCCGATACATAATTTGTAAGATATTTTCTCGTCAGTGTGATTCATCACGATAGTCGCCATTTCCCCATCCACATTCATGAATGAGGTACACAACAAATGACTTCTGCTGCTTACGGTACTCATACGCTTAGCGTCAGGTTGAATGAATTTTGAAAAGTGACCGATATAATAATAAGATGGTGTATATATCAATTCTCCTTCCTGCGTATCTGCATGTACGGGCGCAAAACAGAAGTTACTTACATGATTGGGTCCGCCTCTTTCGTCTAATAAAATATTCCAATCAGTCCACCCGACCGTACCACGATTGAAATCGTTTATCATCGATTCCCCATATCGTTCAGCATGAGGCCAATATTGATATTTTTGAGGATCAAAACTATCGGCACACCCTTCGGTGAACAATATTTTTTTGTCCGGATAGGATTCAGCCACATTGCTCAGATTATCATACATTGGCTGTCCGCCTGCCCACACTTCATACCAGTGGAAACCGATCCCCCATGCATATTTGCTTGCCTCAGGATCGTCAAAAATTGTGTTTGCCCGGTGGCTTATAAAATCACGATTGTGGTCCCAAACGATGATCTTTTTATCTCCCAGTCCTTCCTGCTTCATGACCGGACCCAAATGATTTTTCAAATAGTCTCTCTCTTCAGTAGCCGAATAAAGGCATGATTCCCATCGTTGGATCGCCATGGGCTCATTTTGAATGGTAATCCCCCATATTGGAATTCCCTCTTTTTCATAGGCCTTGATAAATTTCGTATAATACAGAGCCCACGATTGATAATATTCGGGCAGTAATTTCCCCCCTTGAAGCATGTTCTTATTGTCCTTCATGAAGGCAGGAGGACTCCATGGACTGGCGAATATCAACAGGTCACCACCTGCTGCCTCGATCGCTTTTTTAATGAAGGGTATCCGAAATTGTTTGTCATGGTTTATGCTGAATGTGTTTAATTCCTTATCCTCATCTGAGACATACGTAAAGCTTGCACTGCTAAAATCGCAGCTATGAATCGAAGTTCGTGCTAACGTGTAACCAATTCCTTCGGTTTTATCAAAATACGCTTTCAGCAATTCATCCTGCTTCTCTGCCGGCAATTTCGCAAATACCTCAGCAGAGGCATCCGTGATAGCCCCACCAATTCCCAAAAAAGTCTGAAATGTTTTATTGGGATTGACAAACACGAAGACTTCTGATTCCGTTAGTTGTCCGACTGGTTGAAATTCATTTTTTTCCGTGAGGGTCAGTCGAAGGTCTGTGTTCTCGGCGGTCGTATAGATTAGGACGTCTCTTCCATCCGTTGAAAATTGTTGCTTGACGGCACCATTTTCGGTGCTCTCAGAACATTTCAACGATAAAGAAATTAGGACAAAAATTGTCAGTATCATTCTTTTTTTCGTCATTGTATTGGCTCCTTCTTAGCTACTTTTAAAATTGCTATTCCACATTGGACATGTGGGATTCCATGGTTTCGTTGTAAAACAAAGCTCCCTCTTTTAGGCAGATCCATGCTATGCGCGGCTTGAGAGATACGATCGAATGATAATCGCATTCACCCTGTCAAACTAAAGTCATTTCAGACTCTCAGTTCTCTGGTATCTAGTCAAAATCTATGACAATCGCCGTTAAATCATCATCAAGCGTTTCGCTGGCCGTTTTATTCGACCAGGTGTATAACTGATCAAACAGCTCGTCAATGAACTGCGAGGTAGTGAGATCAACATGTGATCTAAAATAGTCTTTCAACCGCTGATCTCCGAAGAATTCACCGGAGGGATTCAATGCTTCAGTAATTCCATCCGTGTATAACAGTATACGGTCATTCATTTTATACGGGAGCGACACATTGTTATAGATCGCATCGGGAAAAGGACCCAAAATTATACCCTCATTCGTGAGGTCGCATATTGCTGCCTCATTCTCTCGGTAAAGAAGAGACGGTGGGTGACCCGCGTTGGCATATTCGACTAAGCCTTTGTCCGTGTCGATGTAAATACAGCATGCCGTAACGAAGTTGCCCTCAATCCTACTGTGCATCGTCCGATTGATCTCTTGAAGCACGCGCGCTGGATTTGACATGTGTTCTTCCTGGGAAGCAAATGCAATTTTGAGCATGGAGCCGATAAGCGCTGCTCCCACACCATGCCCCGAAACATCTGCCAGAAGAATACATATACGATTATCTTTGACCAGAAAGTCATAGAAATCTCCGGCGATAGCTGATGTTGGAATATAGCGCGCAACAATATCCAGTCCCTCGATCGAAGGCATCCTTTGTGGAAGGATATACGACTGAATTTCACGGGCAGTAGCCATTTCCTGGTTAACTGTAATGAGTTTTTTCTCGTTATCGAAGAATCGATTTGCAGCGATGTATCCAAGACAGACCAGCAAAAAAAGAAATCCAAGCTCCTCTTTGTTCCAATTCCAGGTGACTATATTTAAACCTACCAAATTTGCATTGATAACGAATAACGAGAAGACGAACAAACCAATGAGAAAGCCATTTTCTTCGCGTGTTCTTGGCGCACCCCGCTTAAATATGTTTGTGATGGAGATACTTACCCAAAATATAACGAGAATCGCGCTAAATTGATGAAGTGTCGATGGCCTTTTTAGAAGAATATCAGAACAAATACCTATGATCGCAAACACAATACATGTCCGTAATGCCCACAAAACCAGGTTATATCTACCCTTTCCAAAAATTTGTATAATAAATACAAAAAAGGGTATGGGTATAAGATAGGTGATAAACGATTCAATATAGGGTAATGTGATATTATCGCTGTCGACAGCAGTCTGCATGGATTGTATCTGAGCCAGGTATCGTATACCATACAAAAGAGCGAAAGTACCGATTGAAAGCAACGAATGGTCCTTGCTTTTGCAGCGGAAAAGCGACAGAACCAATGCTATCAAACCAAAAATGATAACAATCAAAGCCAGAAAGATGTCTAAAATGTCGTTTTGTATCATTTCTTTTTTCTTTATGCAACAATTATGTAAAAATCTTCTCTACTGTTGTCCAGGACCAACGGATCGTTATAATTCCTACCAATCAAAGCGGCCAGTCTATTTAAATAAACCCAATATCATGCCTGGATTGAATAAAGTTTAGTGGATCTATACGCATTAGGTGTTGGCTTTGAGAACAATGATACCACACCATTTTTCCGTGCATATTAGATTATGTCTATTATTCGTTTCATTTTAAATCCAGGACATCACTTTATTGATGATAGAACTAATGAGCTTAAGGACTTCGTTCATGGACGTGTCATCAATAAAAACATTCCCTCTCCTATTGTCCTTTGATGATGCGTATAAATTTGATATAACATACGCATGAATGTCGAATAAAGCAAGTCTTTTTGTCTACGTAACCGCGGCCGGCATAAGGACATTATCATTGGTTGAAAATGTATCAGAGGGCGCAATGATAGCGAGCTAAACTTTCGATGGCTGTCGAAACTACCTCAAAGGACTGACGTTCTCAATCAGGCGTCGTTGCGTTTAACAGGTGCAGCCCATAAGATTATTCTTTTTCAGTACGAGTTGCTATTCCCGAGCCTGTACAAACAAGGAGTTTTAAATAAGCAGAACGATCATCATGTCTAAGGATTTAACATAAGGTCATGTTTTTATTAAGTCGCTGACTGAAAATAAATCTGGTGAAGGACGTATCGTTCTGAAATTCAGAGACTGAGTTTACTATACAGACCACTATAAGGAGTCGCAACATATTAAACACTGGGAAATGATCATTGCATCACAACCTTATGATTTTATTTCCTTGTTGACGATATTTAAGAAGCGTGAAGTCGATATATAGCGATCAGCGAGCACCTTGCCATTATAGATGAGATTGAAAACCGCGTACAGTGATGGCGCATTTTGCGCTTGCTCTGCCGTTTTGAGCTCGATAAATATGGTTTCCAATTTCTCTTTTTCCAGTATGGGTCTTACTTCTTCGACGAATCGTGCGACCCAGGGACATTGCTTCGAATAGAC
>JAFGOE010000066.1 GCA_016926625.1 Candidatus Zhuqueibacterota bacterium | reverse complement strand
GGATTTAAATCTTTTAAATACCTTCGAATCATTATATATCTTATAGCGGGTAAATTAGATTTACCCACACAATGTTAAAGAGAACCATTAAATATATGGGGAATATAAAATGGAGATTGTTCTGATAATAAAAAAGCCAGTAATAAATATTGCAGTAGGTTTAATAATAGCAATTTTATCATACTTTATTACTGATTATTTTAAAATGTCAAAAATGAAAATGATCCAGATATTCACTTCTGTTGGAGGTTAAAATGAAAAGCATGGTTATTATGTTTTGTTTTCTGTTAGTAACCCAAGATCTTCATGCACAGCAGATTTCATATAATCAAGAATTTAAAATTCATTCATTTGTTTCTGGAAATCAATTGAGACCATCGGTTACTGAGTTAAAAAACGGAACTATATTGATTTGTTGGATGAGCGATGGACAAAAAAGTAGTTATGGGATTTATGGACAATTGTTTGATCAAAATTTCCAACGTTTGAATTATGAATTTGAAATTAAGCAATCAAGTGAAGGGATATCACATCTTTGTCCTGTTCCTGTATATTTGAGAGATGGAGGCTTTATAATATTTTGGATTAGTCGAGAGGGAAGTAGTTATTTGGATAATTGCAAATATGAAATATTAGGACAGAGATATAATGAAAATTGTATGAAAATTGGTGATGAAATAATATTAAGTTTTTTCGAAAAAAGTCAATTTAGAGCTTGGTTGAAAGCTATAAATTTGTCAGATGGTAGATCAATAGTCTGTTGGCAAGGGGGATTAAATGGGGCCGGTTTTGGGAATATCTATGGGCAGTATTTTGATTCATTAGGAGAAAAAGATGGAGAACCAATAATCATTAATATAAGAAAGCAATCCGTACCTGATGAGGATTTGGATTTAAAACCAACCGCCGATGGTGGTTTTGTAAGCTGTTGGCAGAATCATGGGGATGGATCTTGCCTTGGCATATTTTTTCAAATAATTGATTCAGTTGGAATTAAATATGATTTGGATATTCAGGCAAATACGTACACTTTCAGTGAACAGACAAGTCCATCAATTGCTGTATTAAAAAGCCAATCGATTATTGTATCTTGGAAAGGTAATCCTCATGACGGCAGCTCTTGGGATAAAGAAATTTATGCACAAATGTTCAATAAAGAGGGTGATAAAGTGGGTGGCGAATTCCAGGTAAATTCATATAGCAATTCAAATCAATTTTGGCCATCCTCAGTAGGATTAAAAAATGGTAATTTTATAATCTGTTGGTATAGCTGGGAGCAGGACAATTCATTCTGGGGTGTGTTCGGAAAAATGTTTAATGAGGAAGGCAATGAATTTGCACCTGATTTTCAAATAAATGACTATTACAATAATCATCAATATTGTCCCAATGCTAATTTATTGAAGGATGGTAGAGTTTTAATTATGTGGCATAGTAAGGGGCAGGACGGTTCTGGTGTGGGTGTTTATGGTAAATACTATTTAGAGGAACCAATCTTACACGAATTAGCAGAATTTTCTCTCATCAGTCCTCGTATTGATGCCACAATTAAATCAACAAATCCAACATTGACTTGGCAAAAAGCAACAAAAACGAGAATATGCTATTCGTGGGAGGTCCTATATGATTTATACATTTCGGATTTGGATACTACCAGGCTAATAGATAATATACGAGATACAACATATACTATCAATGGTCTAGCTCCTGGAAAAACATACCTCTGGTGGGTAGTTGCCAAAAATATTAATGACGAAACTTTGTTGTGTGCTCAGAAGATGGATTGGGGTTTTTTTATCGATCCTAATGTCACTGATGTAGAGTCAAATGAAAATGATGTACATCAGAAACGTATGTGTATCATGCAAAATTATCCTAACCCATTTAATTCAAGTACTGATATTAAATATTTTATTCCTGCAAGCGAAAGAGACAGCCGTGTAGTTATCAAAATCTATGATGTCCTGGGAAGATTGATCAGAGTACTTATCGAAGAGCAAAAAAAACATGGTACGTATATTGTAAATTGGGACGGAACAGATGAAGTGGGAAATATGGTGTCCAGCGGCGTCTATTTTTATACATTGGAGGTCTCTGAATCTAAACTGATGAAGAAGATGCTTTTATTACAGTAACAATTTTAAAATTATGATATACAGGTAAATTTGGTATCACACCAATATAAAATGATAAAAATAAATTCTTTTAATATTATATTAGCTGGTTCTCTTTATTATTGTGTGGGTAAATTAATCATGTAATTAAACATTATGAACATATTCGTGATCATCATTCGTTTTTTTATATTTTTTTCTCAGGGTTGGGTGTGGTGAGGCTCTGTGTCCTCTGTGTTAAATCTTTTGGGTTGGGTTTCATGTCCTTTAAAAAATATATGTCCACTCGTGGATGATTCGAAGAGGGTTGGTAAATTTACCCACACGATGTTAAAGAGAACCATTTAAGTTAATAAATGAGAACATGATGACAGAAATTGGATTGTTAAACGAACGATCGCTTCATGCTTCGTTAAAGGATTGGTACGCGAGTCCTGGAGATCAATTTGAAGTTCAAGTCGATGGTTACGTCATCGATATCGTTCGGGATGAGTTGCTGATCGAGATTCAGACAGCCAGTTTTGCATCCATCAAAAGAAAACTAATCGATTTGACCGGTAAGTACCAGGTGCGGCTTATCTATCCTGTAGCTGCCGAGAAGTGGATTGTTAAGTTAGCGGATCATGATAATGAAGAATTGTCCCGCCGTAAGTCGCCTAAACGGGGTAGAATTGAAGATGTATTCCGCGAGCTGGTGAGTTTTCCGAAATTAATAACGAACCCTAATTTCTCGATCGAAGTTTTGCTAATACGTGAGGAGGAACGACTAAGACGATTTGAAGGAAAACGCAATTGGAGACGCAGAGGATGGGGGATAGATGAACGTCGTTTACTGGAGATTGTGTGCTGTCAGTTATTTGAGAAACCGTCAGATTGGCGGGATCTCCTTCCGGATGCGTTAGACGATCAATTTACGACGAAGGATCTGGCAGAGACAATGGGGGTCAAGAGTTCGCTTGCACAGAAAATGGCGTACTGTCTTAGCAAGGTAAACATAATTGAGATGACTGGAAAGAAGGGACGATTCAATCTTTACAAGATGAGTGGGCTTTATTAAAAGATCAAGTTCAATAATATATATTCCTGAGGATATCCGATATAAACTTTCCTATCTTGGTCTCAATTTCGCTGGAGAGGATTAAATGATGTTATGTAGAAAGGAATGATGCTGAAAAATTCCGCTACTCCAAAGAGAAATAAATCCGATGAAAAGAGACGTTCTCAAGCAATTCGATACCAAATACAGAGACGATACTGGTAGATGAACGACTATTAGTGATTTAAAGATTCATTCCCTAACGAAATATACAGTGCTCCATATTTTCAGTTGAAAAGTTAGAGATTTTTATATTCGGCTGTGTACAGAATGATTGCTTCTTCCCAGATCGTTAGAAAGACAGGAGAAATAGAATGGTATCAGATGATTATATAATCAGAACAATGTCACGTGATGAAATCAATATTGCCATTGATTGGGCTGCAGCTGAAGGGTGGAATCCAGGTCTATATGATGCTGAGTGTTTTTACGCTGCAGATCCGGAAGGATTCCTGCTGGGAGAGCTCAATAATAATCCGATCGCTACCATTTCGGCTGTGAAATATGGTGAAACATTTGGCTTTCTTGGATTTTATATTGTCAAGCCAGCTTATCGTGGACAAGGGTACGGGATTAAGATATGGAACGCTGGTCTTAATTATCTGACAGGACGAAATATTGGGCTTGATGGTGTTGTCGCCCAGCAGGGGAATTATAAAAAATCAGGCTTTAAACTAGCTTATCGAAATATTCGCTATGAAGGAGTTAGCGGGGGTGACTTCTGTGAGGACTCGTTAATTATTAATTTATCAGAATTACCATTCGAGGTCATTGCGGATTATGATCGACTATTTTTTCCTCAGAAGAGATCTCAATTTCTTCGAGCGTGGCTAAGGCAACCCGAGAGCATTGCACTTGGGATCATGCCAGATGGAAAATTTTCTGGCTATGGCATGATCCGAACTTGTCGAACAGGATACAAGATCGGACCACTGTTCGCTGATAATTCAGAATTAGCAGAATGCCTCTTTACTGCTTTGAAATCCTCGGTTGCTCCTGGCAGGCCAATTTATTTAGATGTTCCTGAGGTAAATCAGGATGCTGTCGGTCTGGTTGAAAAACATCATATGAAGGTGGTTTTTGAGACAGCAAGAATGTATACCGACGCTTTCCCAAACTTACCATTTAAGAGACTTTTTGGAGTCACAACGTTCGAACTCGGTTAATGTAAAGTTCGGAGCTGATTTACTACTCCCCCATGACCATAACCATCTGGTTTCTCCAAATCGACAACGCGGGTTCACTTAACTCCGCAAGTTTTTCGTATTAAATGCATCGTTATGCTTACATGTTATCGCATTTGAACATCGATCATGGCGTTCCTTGTTCGTGGATGGCTCGCAATAAGAATTGAACAAGTCAGAGCCTTCATGGTTAAAGATATAACTGATTGATAAACCGGGAGAATCTATGAGTCACGATCATCATCATCAGAGGGCCAACTTCGATCGCGCTTTTATCATAGGTATCACACTCAATGTCATTTTCGTTATCGTTGAAGCTGGTTTCGGATTACTGTCGGACTCGCTTGCGCTGATAGCTGATGCAGGACATAACTTCAGCGATGTAATCAGCTTGCTGCTTGCACTGGGGGCGAGTATGTTAGCCCGAAAGGCTGCAACCGAGAAACGAACCTACGGATTACGCAAGGCCACGGTGATGGCCTCTCTGGGCAGTGCTATACTTTTACTCGTTGCCCTTGGCGGAATAACGCAGGAGGCTATTCGCCGATTCGCGAATCCAACACCTGTCGCAGGAACGACAATATTTGTGGTGGCTGCTATTGGATTTGTCATCAACACCATAACAGCATTACTCTTTTTCAAAGGTCAGAAACATGACCTGAATATAAAAGGTGCCTTTCTGCATATGGCTGCTGATGCAGCCGTATCGATGGGGGTCGTATTCGCCGGAGTACTCGTACTACTCACTGGTTGGGTCTGGATTGATCCGGTTATCAGCCTGTTAATTGTCATCGTAATATTGATTGGTACCTGGAAATTGTTAAAAGATTCCCTGAATTACGCTATGGATGCCGTTCCTGAAAGTGTAGATATCGCAAAAGTTAAGAACTACCTTCTGAGCTTTGATACGGTCGATTGTATACACGATTTGCATGTATGGCCATTGAGTACCACTGAGATAGCGTTGACAGTACATCTCGTTGTGAAAGACGCTCATTTGGATAACTCTTTCCTTCGAAATGTACAGCAACATCTTCAAGATCATTTCGGGATAGACCATACGACAATTCAAATTGAATCATCAACGGATGAATACAAATGCTTAAATAATGATATATGTGTCTAAAATGGCTGGCTATAGGGTACTGAAAGATATTAATTTCAGTGAACTGCATGGCTATCGGCGGACATTCGAGCGACGGGGGTATCATGAATAATACGTCGTCGAATTTGAAACGAATCTGTGTGAATGTTTCGAGATTTTTTTAAGATGATAAATTAATGGCATGCTAAATACAAAACATGAGATCAACTTATAATTATAAATTTAACATGCCCAATATCTATACATTTAAATTTGATTAAAAATACGGAGCTTAGATCATGATAGTAACAAGAAATCTTAACGATGTACCCATCATGGAGACTGCCCATCAGGTTGACGCACGGAACTTATACGATACGGAAAGTGTGGTTATTACCATAATAACGTTGAAACCGGGGCAGGAGTTAAAAAAGCATATCACCCCTATTGATGTCACATTTTATGTTTTGAAAGGGTATCGTTCAGATCGGAGATGAAAAAATAAACGTATCCGAAAATACATTGGTGGAGAGCCCTAAAAATATCTTACATTGTTTGTATAACGACAGTACTGATGATTTTGTTTTTATGGTCATCAAGGCCCCTCGTCCACAGAAGAAAACTATATTCGTCGCCTGATGTATTTTTAAGGAGTCATGTAAAGATAAGGTCACTATGAAAATATATTTTGCTGGTTCAATTCGTGGCGGTAGAGATGATTGGAAACTCTATGCTCAGATGATTGATTATTTGAAAAAGTACGGTGTCGTCCTCACTGAATTTGTCGGCATAAGTAGTATTAGTGAAACCAATCTCTCCGATGCAAAAATCTATGAGAGAGACATGGCGTTGCTGCAAGGGGCAGATGTCCTGATTGCAGAAGTTTCGACACCATCGTTAGGGGTTGGATATGAAATAGGAAAAGCCGAAGAATTTAATAAACCCATTTTATGTCTGTACAGAAAAACTACTGAAAAACGATTGTCAGCGATGATTGCGGGTAATACCAAATTAAAGTCAGAATATTATAGCACCATCGAAGAAGCGTTGCAACTAATTGATGAGTTTGTTAGTACAAGATGAACAGTAGCCAGGTAACAATGCTGACAGGAACGACGTCGTTTGGATGAAAGAATGCAGGATTTTAAATTCAGAATGGTTGCAAATGATATCCGTTGTGTCGCCCGTTAATTACCTACAGGCACGATTCAAAGAATGAAATATTGATTGATAGTGTCACGAGTTTTTACGATGATATCATAGATTTTTTGACCAGTTGTTTAGCGGTTAAAGATTGAATTGGAAGAGTAACTTTTAGTCATGACGAGTTACATCTGGGCTTCCATGGAGAACTCAAGAGATGTCTGGTCTATAGAATGTCAATCATAGAAATCGTTTTTATGATTTGTTTTCACTTGTGGGGGAGTTGTTAAATTCTTTTATTAAAAATAAATAATAAAAATAACAAGTTACAACTTGACATAAATTTGAGAAGGAGAAAGAAGATGAAACCACGAAGAATTTGTGACGGAGTACATTGGATGGGAGCGGTGGACTGGAATCGGAGATTATTTGACTCGTTGATCCCGCTGCCGGACGGCACCAGCTATAATGCATACCTGGTCCAGGGATCGGAAAAGACTGTTTTGATCGATACTGTCGATCCGGACATGGTCGATGTGTTAAAACATCAGCTCGAGCATGTCGAAAAAATCGACTATTTAATTTCACAACACTCTGAACAGGATCACTCAGGAAGCATACCGTTCGTGCTTAATAAATATAAACAGGCTACTTTACTATGTTCAACGAAAGCAAGGGATTTACTTCTTGAGCATCTCGATATTTCGCCTGATAGAATCAAGACCGTGGACGATGGCGAGACGCTGTCTCTTGGTAACAAGACATTGAAATTCATCTATACCCCCTGGGTTCATTGGCCCGAGACCATGGTTACCTACCTTCCGGAAGATCGAATCCTCTTTACCTGCGATTTTCTGGGATCACACATCGCCATGTCTGATCTGTATGCCGGAGATGATCCGTATATCATCGAAGCCGCAAAGCGCTATTACGCGGAGATCATGATGCCGTTTCGAAAAATTATCCAAAATAATCTCAAGAAAATTCGAGAACTCGATTTTGACCTTGTCGCACCGAGTCATGGTCCGATATATGATCACCCGGAAAAGATACTATCGGCTTATGATAACTGGGTTTCTGACAAGGTCTCAAACCTCGTCCTTATTCCGTATATTTCGATGCACGGCAGCACCGAGACAATGGTAAATTACCTCGTCGCAGCTTTAGCCGAGAGAGGTGTCACGGTTCAAAAGTTCGAATTGTCGACGACTGATATCGGGAAACTGGCAATGGCACTCGTGGATGCGGCGACAGTGATCATTGGTACACCCACAGTGCATACGGGACCCCATCCGAGTGTGTTCTCGGCGACCCATCTCGCTAACGCGCTGCGACCCAAGGTAAAATATGCGGCTATTATCGGTTCCTATGGCTGGGGCACTAAGGCTGTGGAACAAATTTCAGGATTGATTCCAAATCTGAAGGTGGATGTATTGGGCACCGTATTATGCAAAGGTCACCCGAAAGAGGAGACGTTTGTCGAATTGGATGCTCTTGCTGATTTAATCAGAGATAAACATCAATTAAATTAGCGTTCAGTAATTCGATAGTTTCTGCGAGAAGACCGCGGTCGTTTCCATTATATGCTGTGCGTTTATCCTAATCTAGGAGAAAAATTTATCATCGATGAAAGTGCCGGTTCGTACATCAGATATGAACGATGCGAGAGGACTTAAAACTGTTTTTCGATCGCTTAACTATCGAAATTATCGACTTTTTTTCAGCGGTCAAAGCATATCGCTGATAGGGACATGGATTCAACGAATTGCGATGGCCTGGCTGGTGTATCGCCTCACCGATTCCGCATTTTTATTAGGTGTGTTCGGTTTTGCGGGTCAAATTCCGACGTTCTTGTTGAGTCCATTTGCCGGTGTGTTTACCGATCGGGTGAATCGCTATCATCTCCTGGTTATCACCCAGGTGCTGGCCATGGTACAAGCATCGATCCTGGCAATCCTCGTCTTCGTCGGAACTATTGACGTCTGGCATATCCTTTTATTGAGTATCGTGCTTGGCTGTATTAATGCTATCGATATACCGGTCCGGCAATCATTTGTTGTGGAAATGATAGAGAACAAAAATGACTTAGGGAATGCGATCGCCTTGAATTCATCTATGGTGAACGGTGCAAGATTGATCGGGCCATCGATTGCAGGTGTGTTAATCGCCTCGATGGGAGAGGGCATCTGTTTCCTCCTCAATGCGATCAGTTACTTGTTTGTAATCGCCTCGCTTCTTCTGATGAACGTGAAGATTGCAAAAAGAGTAAATCACAATCCGAACGTCATGAAAGAGCTCAAAGAAGGATTTTCATATACTTTTGGTTTTGCACCCATCAGGTCGATTATCCTGCTTTTAGGGCTGATCAGCCTGATGGGAATGCCTTATGCCGTTTTGATGCCTATTTTTTCTAAGGAAATTCTTCAAGGTGGCTCACACACGTTCGGATTCCTGATGGGCGCTTCAGGTATCGGCGCCCTGACTGGTGCTCTTTATCTGGCGTCAAGGAAAAGTGTGTTGGGTCTCGAAAGGATCATTCCATTCGCTGCCGGCTTCTTTGGTCTCGGGCTTGTTATATTTTCACTCTCCAGACTGTTTTTGTTGTCGTTGATCTTGATGATATTTATTGGTTTGGCAATGATGCTCCAAATGGCTTCGAGCAACACGATTTTACAGACTATCGTTGAAGATGATAAACGCGGGCGTGTCATGAGCTTTTACTCGATGGCATTTGTGGGATCTGCACCTCTGGGCAGTTTATTAGCGGGTAGCCTGGCCAGCATATGGGGAGCCCCAACTGCTTTAATGATCGGTGGTTTAATATGCATATCCGGTGCTCTGGTATTTGCAAATAAACTGACTGCATTAAGAAAGTTAATTCATCCGATATACGTCCAACTGGGTATTATTCCCGAAGTAGCAACAGGAATTCAAACTGTGAGTGAATTTTCTGTTCCGCCTGAGAAATAAACGAAAATAGTGTGTAGATGATAAAAGTCAAGCGATAGAAAATACAGCGTCTACGGATTATGGATGTACATGGTCTGAAGTCATAAAGCTTCCTCAGAGTAATTTTTATAGAATTTAATCCAAAATTTAATTGTATATCGATTCTTTTATGTTTATATTGATTATGATACCTAAGACGTTGCCGCTGTTTTTTGTTTAAAAAATCATCTTCTAAAACTAAAATTCTTGTTTTATACTATGTTAACCGAATAAAATGCGTTTAAAATATGTCTGCATCATATATGTGAAAAATTCACTTATTCGTGATTTGGAATAATATCAATGGACGGTGACCACGGTTCCAAGTACCGGGATGATGTCAGTGCCCCGGGGCGTCAGGGAAATCCTGCATGCAGGAGCGCCAACATCCTTGTGGCGCCGTCCATTTTTTTTATCACGATCAAACAGATGTGCGGCTTTTCAGAATGGTTTTATACCTAAATACCAGATTGATTGTGATTAGAAAATCGAAGAATAATGAGATAGATAAATATTATAGCAGGACTTATTAATCAGACACAATGCGTCTTTCCGACTAGAGAACCATTAGTATGAAAAAAATAAAATTCAGATTTCTTTTCATACAGTTGATAATCTTTGTTATGTTCGATGCGGCGATTATCCTGGAGCATTCTCTTTTACATGCCGGTATTCCACACATAATTGGATACTCAAATCGTATCGATGCGACAAAGGCAAATAATGGGAGGCGAATTATAAGAGATTCAGGGGGTAATCTCTTTGTCGTTTTTATGGATAGCCTTGATGGTAGATCCGAAATATGGGGTACAGTAAGTACCACAAACGGTTTGGAATGGTCGAAACCGTTTCTAATTGATAAATGCATTGTATTAAAATAGTGAATTAGATTGTTTCAACCCTCTATAATTGCCTGCAGATGATCCATTTTTGTGCGATCCGGATACGGCCTGGACTGAAAAGTAAGTTGTGGAACTGATATCAAAGCTAACCATAGCCATATAAGGTAACTACTATCTATAAAATATTGTCATTCAAATACATTGTAAAACGGATAACAACGAGAATACTCAATCTTATACTCATTATAATAATTCTTCCGATTTGAAAAGTTCTGCTTAAATTATAATGTGGTATAAACCTCTAATTATCAGGTATGGAGATAAAATGCCAGAAACAGTCACATTAATTGAACTTGCAAAGATGATAGATCATTCTTTGCTTCATCCGAGGATTACGGACGAGGATGTTATTAAGGGCTGTGAATTATCGAAAAAATACAGAGTAGCCACGGCATGCATAAAACCATATTGCATTCCTTTGGTAAAGGATTTATTATCAGACTCTGATGTTGGGATTTGTGCTGTGATTGCTTTTCCGCATGGGAATAGTACGATTTCAATTAAAGTAAGAGAAGCTGAAGCAGCAGTCCTGGACGGTGCAAGTGAAATCGACATGGTCATCAACATTGGGAAAGTGATAAGTGATGATTGGAAATATATTTCGGAAGAAATAAAACTCGTCAACGAGACCATCACGATGAATCAAGCTATTCTGAAAGTTATATTTGAGAATGACTACCTGGACGATGAACATATTATTCGGCTGTGCGAGGTATGTTCCGAACACAAAGTAGCATATGTGAAGACGTCGACCGGATATGGATTTGTAAAACAGAGCAATGGTATGTACAGCTACAAAGGTGCAACCGATCATCATCTCAAACTTATGAGGAGACACTGTTCAGCATCAGTTAAGATTAAAGCAGCAGGAGGTGTCCGTACGTTTGATGATTTACTCCGTGTTAAAGCGCTTCAGGTCTCACGTGTGGGAGCTACGGCGAGTGAGGCAATTCTCGTCGAGGCAAGAAAAAGGGGCATAGAGTAGTCTTTGGACAATAGAATTCGCTCGACTGGTATTTCGATGTGTTTCATGTGATCTAAAGATCGACATTAAATATCTTTAAATAAACTCTGAGCCAGGCCTTAAATATAGGGCTTGTTTGTGTGCAATGAGGATCAGGTTTATAAAATATAAACTTTAAAAAACACATGTCCACTCGTGGATAATTTCAAGAGGTTATGGTAAATTTACCAACACAATGTTAAAGAGAATCCAGGATATTTTTAACATTACCGAAAATTCTGCGTACTATAAAAGTGACCGGTATGAAAAGCTTTTTAGATTTTGCTGACTAATATAAAATTCTCAGAGCAAAGGTCGTTGATTCAATTAAAACAGGAAAAAGCAAAGAAGTAACTATTGATGAGATAGATATTGATAAGTTATCATGTTCCCGGGATCCGCGGTTTGATATCTGAGTGATAAATATAATGAGGAGATATCTAAATGAGATCATTTCGTTATGTATTCCTGGTGTTGATGATTGCTAATTTTATTGGTACATTCTCATGTCAACAAGGAAATCATACTTTATACTATGAGATGGACAGGCAACATGTAGAAAGCGTCATACACAACAGTATCGGATGGGCAAAAGATAAAGACATTAATTTATTATACAGCATAGTCGACAATGATACAAACTATATTGAAGTACATCCAAATGACAGGATCGTGAGAGGTTTTCAGGATTTTAAGAAATCTGAAAGCTTTTGGATGAGTGATGATTTTAAGGCGATCAGGTATGAAATACGAGATTTGAAGATAAATTTTTCAAACGCAGGCGATGTAGCCTGGTTTTGCTGCATACTTGATGACATTAATGAGTGGAAAGGACAACCTGCAAATTGGGAAAATACCAGATGGACAGGTGTGTTGGAAAAGAGGAATAAAAGTTGGATCATCATGCAAATGCATTTTTCGTTTGCCTGTTACTGATTATTGTTCTCTTTTTTTGTACTAAAAAGCGAAATGCTATTTTTTAGAAAGTGGAAAATTTACCTTCGTCCTGTCTTAGATGCTGTTTTCCAGTAAAGCATTGTCTCGTTTTTTCGTTATATTTGGAATCAGAACTTTAATGATGATATGTTTAATTGATCGAAAGGAAAGAAAAATGAGGAATGTAATAGAACGAATCCCTTTTATTCTTCTGATCATCGGTACCCTGGGTCTTTTGTTAAATGAGTTCGTATTTGATTGGGGCTCGATTGCAACATTGATCTTTGCTATTTTAAATGTAATAGGCTTATTAGTGTTACTGTTGACGTACAGAATGTGGACAAAAGAGAGGTAATACGCGGGGTACCTTTTTGAAATAAGGTGAAATTATGATCAGATTGTCATCATATTGCGGAATTCTATGTGAAGAATGTCCTATTTATTTAGCAACCAGAGAAAGAAGTCAAAATAAGAAAATAGAGATGCGTGCTGAAATTGCAGAGATTATACTGAAGGAATATAACATTAGGCTTAGAGTCGAAGAGATCACAGATTGTGATGGCTGTAAGACGAAATCAGAAAGACTTTTTGTATTATGTAAGAATTGCTCGATACGATCCTGTGCACAACTTAAAGATCTCGATAATTGTGCTGAATGTCACGATTACCCTTGCGATAACTTGAGTCAGTTGTTTCTAAAGGAACCGAATGCACAGGAAAGACTTGAAATGAATAGGCTGAAAGCTGAATGAGAAAACGGAAATGGATCACAAAAAAAATGATATGACTAAAGCGTAATCATACAATATCGTGAACCCAATAGTTCAAATAAGAACATCATTTTGGATTTAGCCTGTAATACAATAGAATTTAAGTTTTAATATTTGATAAAATTAAAGAAAAAACTATACACAATCATAGAGCATTGAAAAAAGACGGGATCGCATGACTAGCGATCCCGTTGCTGAATTTTAGGAATATGCAGAAAATTATTTGACGTGCACCATGCGTCTGACAAGCATCTGATTCCCTGCTTTGAGTCGGTAGAAATAAATCCCGGATGGGAGCGTGTTGCCTTGCTCATCAGACCCATTCCAAGTTACACTATGCCATCCTTTATCTTTGGTACTATGTTCCAGCGATCGTACGAGTCGCCCGGTATTATCCCATATGCTAATAACGACATCCGAACGTTTTTCCAATGCATAATGAATGATCGTGGAGGAGTTGAAGGGATTAGGATAGTTTTGCATCAGCTTCACTTGATTTGGTACTATACCTGAAGTTGCTAAGCTAACCGCAGAAGTACTGGATTCATACGCGATGAGTAGAGAATCCATGACGACGAGGATCTCTAATTCAGGATCACTGTCGATATTTGCTACGATAAGTTCGTCTGGTGGTGCGGGTAATGATTGCAGACATTTAACACGACCTACTAAATCTCTAACCGCCAAATAATTCACGTCGATCGGTTGCTCATGTTGCTTACAGGTTGCCGTCACGATGTCGACAATACAATCCCCATCGACATCGCCAAGATCCGCCACACCGCTGTAATCGGTCCACCAGAGCGTCTTGCCATCTTCAGCTTGTAACCAGCGTAATTGACCAGTCCATGGACATGCGGTGAGCACACGCGTCTCTTGATCGATTTGAGTCGTTTTAATATGGTCGAGACTCGATAGCTTGTGCCACATTCTGGCGCCGTTGGCACTAAAAGCCTGAACTGCACTCAGACCGGCAAGCAGCTCGACGTTATTATCACCATCCAGATCAGCAAATAAAACATCCTGACCAATTTTCCCTTTTGTCTGCATCATGATCGTTTTGCTATGGCTATTCAGGAGGGTGACCAGACCTACTGAGTCTTTGTGTGCGGTAGAGACTGCAATCTCAACATATCCATCATTATCCAGATCAGCTGCATCTACGGCCTGAGCAGCTCCGCTATCCACTCTGGCATACCATATTTCATTACCGGTTTTTCCATCTAAAACAAGAGCACCACCTCCGGACCATTCTGGTAACCCGGTACCAATGGCTGCCACGATATCGATATCTCCATCGGAGTCAACATCGGCGTAGGCAAAATCCTTTGCAGATCGTTCAGTTATCGTCTTGTTCCAGATGGACTGTCCATTTTGGTCGTACACGGCAATTATGGCGTTACCTGTCGCTGAAAATCCACCCGCCACAATTTCAGCATATCCATCGTCATCAATATCGATAAAATCAGCTTCAACATACGTTTCGGTATTGGTAAGTGATCTAGACCACAACATGTTGCCTGTTGTTCCTTCTAGTATTGCCAGTCCTCCGGCAGCATGACCGTATGCAATTTCCGGCAGGTTATCACCATTGATATCGGCGACGGCAAATCCATCCTCCCAATGATCGAGCCATCTGATAGCACCATCGGCAACATGTCTCCATTTCTCGTCCAGCTTACCGGCATCTTTGATTATGCTAAAATTGCCACTAGTGTCTGCCGCAATCACCGCGCCGGCCGCATTTTTAGCCTGGATGAGTACACGCGCTGTCTGTATCGTCTCATCAGGTAATCGCCATGGCATCACCCCTGTATTCACTAATCGATCACCCAATAGATAAGGATAAAAAGCTCCGGCATCTTTGGAGTAAAGTATGGTCAGATGGTCCAGTTCGTTCCCACTGGCCTGCCAGTAGATGCCATGCAATGTGCCTGCCTGCCAAATTTCACCACCGACAGGGGAGAGGAGGTTTACGGTTGGCATAAGCACTCCCTCTCCGGTGAGTGTGACCGTGACGACCCCTGCATCAGGATCATTACTGTACAGAACGAGACTATCAGTCAGTACACCTTCCATCGAAGGCACAAAGCAGATGATCAGATCGAGGCTATGATTTGCTTCGATAATCCATGGCAGCTCTGGTGCAGAAAGTCGATAATGGATACCGTTATAGACAACATCGCTTATCGATAGGGTAAGTTGTCCCACATTTTGCAGTCGAATCGTATCACACTCGGATAATCCAACCGGGATGCGACCGAAGGCGATGCTTGTGTCAGACACAGCAAGATGAGGTTTCGGTGTGATATTTTGCACTCCAGGCGTTGGTCCCTCTGCATCCTTACCGCCAGTGTTTTCCCAATCTGATCCTGTATCGATATCTGTGCTGTTCATATCGCGGCCAAGCGTTTGGTCAGCCACAGGTGCCTGTGGATTGTCGCCTGACCACCCGGTTCCAACTGGTGGTGCTATCTGGTTCTCTCCATAGCGAACGAAATCGATCGGATTATCGAAAGCGTCGTATAGCGTGATAGCATCACTTTCGTCATGCATCACCGCGACATCAAGTCCTGCATAAAGATCAATGCCCGGTGTATCCGTGCTGTCCTGGAAATGGATGACCAGGTATTCGCCTGACTGCAGGCGACCACTCCAATTCTGAGCTCGCCGCGGAATTTCGTAATAGAAATTCTTCGAAGCAAAATGTAGTTTGCAGCCACCAACGTACACACGCGTCCAGTGCGGATTATAAATTTCAATCCACTCCTGTTCTGTATTACTTGATGTATTCAGCTCATTGATGAGTAAGTCAGGATGCAAGGGGGCGAATACTGCGATCGCCAGTTTATCGTCATCCATGGTGACTGCATTGGTTTGTATTACCCCTGATACATCGCCCTCCCAATGCGAGAATCCCCAACCTGGCTGCGGTTCGGCGTATAGCGGTACATAAGTACCCTCAGGATAGGTGTATTGGCCCGGAGGCGGATCGATGGATCCGGCAGATGAATCCGGATCGACAGCCGTGGTCAACGTGAAGTATCGTTCGAAGTTGGCAATGACATGCTTATCCCTGTCCATCGTCACCGTCGTGTTCGGGTTATTACCTGCCGCATCACCACTCCATTGCTTGAACTTCCAGAATCCCGAATTAGTTTGGCTTGGTTTAGCTTCGAGATTCACGTTCGTGCCAGGATCGTACAATCCACCGCCTGGGGTAACGGTCCCTGCGTTGGGTGGTCCCACTTCACTCGTAAGCCGGTATTTATTGCCTTTTCGCTGAGTCTTAATTATCTTGCTGCCGCCGCATTTTTCTCCGGTATAAGTGATCTTATCACCACGAGGAGTGACCACGGTCGTAATATGGCCAGTGTAAGTGCCACTGTGTACGACTTGTGCAGTGTAGGGCATGTATGGATTTTTTGCATCGATAACGCCCACACTGGCGCCTGCCAGCCCTACAAAAGCGATGTCCTCGCCTACTTTAACATCCATTATTTCAAAACCCGGAAGGCCCTCTGTTATACCCAGAGACGAGATAGATGCTGGATTCGAAATATCATATATTTCTAATTTGAGATTGTTCTGCTCGTAACTGGATCCCATATATAGTAAATTTTCATAAACATGCAAACATGCTGGTGCGTCATTTGTTTTAATTTGGAAATAAAGCCTGGGTTGCAAAGGCTTTTGGATGGAGATCGCTCCCAGGACGTTTGGGGACCAGGCAGCATAGAGCGTGGTATCGTTGACATCAATCGCTGATCCCTGGCCGGGTAACGTGTAACTGGAAATTTTATTTGGAGGTGATGAACTCGCATCAAAAACCGAAATGGTATTGGTGTAATCCAGAACAAATAGTAGATTATCCCGACCGGCAATGTCGTGAATACCCGGTGATGTGGTATGGTTGAGTATCCCGGTATCTCTGCGGGACTGCAGCATCTCATTTAAGTAGTCTGTCCTTACAGATTGCTTGCGAAGAGAGGGCAGAGCAAATCTGCTCAGCAACTGAGGATTATTTGGATTGGTGATATCGCATACAAACAGTGAATCCTGCCAACTGCTGGTGGCATACAACCAGTGGCCACCGACTGTTATCTTATCGACAAAACCGCAGGGTATTTTCGCCACAGATATGGGATTTTCAGGATCAGAGATGTCCATCACCCACATGTCATCCCATGCACCGAGATATAAAAAGTCATCTGCAGCAGCAATTCCCTCCACAATCCCGGGCTCTTCGATCTCTGATCTGATTGAAATCTGGCCGGCGTCAGAGACTTGTGCGGTCAGCAGAGAATAATCCCCGTCACCATCGAGAAGAACCGTGTTGTACCCGTTTCCTTCTATTACAGTCATTTTGAATCCGCTGTATTCGATTTCATCGAGAACTTGCGGTGAGGTAATGTTTGAAATGTCCAAAATCGCAAATGTACTCCCCAAAGAGAACAGTCGATTACCTCGAGCATACACATCGCTGACATAGGTTTGAGACGTGCAGCGATGTACTAAAACAGGTTGAGAAGGATTCGAAATATCGACGATTTCCAGTTTACCGATTGAGCCCGCAGCTAAAAAAATATGAGATCCATCTGCCCAAAGGTTCCTAATCGATTGGTCAGGTCTGTACTCTCCAATTTTCTGAGGTGTTTGAATATTTGAAATATCATAAATAGCCAGATAGCGTCTCAGACCCGAAGCCAGGAACGCCATGTTATCCCTGATAAACACAAAATCAACGCTTTCCGATTCATGTATCCTGCCTTGTTCAGACATAGTACCGGCTTCATCGATATCGAGTATGATCAATCCGGAATCACGAGCCGCTGCATAGATGCGATTTCCCTGCGCAGTCATTCTATTAAACCACAGCCAGCTGTCCGATACCTGAAATGAATCGACTTTCACAGGCAACCAGGGATTTTCTATACTGTAACTGATGAGATGACGCCTATCTGCATGATAGGCGACTAGATAATCGTCCGAGATAACCATCGTACCAGGCCTGTCACCAGTCGATTGAAAATAGACTTTCTGCGGATCGTTTGGATCAGTGAAATCAAATACTTGAATTCCGCTACCTTTGGCTTGATAAACGGTGTTGTTGTGCTCAACTGTAGCATCTACCAGACCACCAAACTCGTTGATTATCTCGGAGTAAATGTCCTGAGCATTCGTTTGAGTTGCTGGTATGATCAATGTGATGAAGAAGCTCAATAAAAAGGCCACATTCATTATTTTTCTTCTGACACCGGCATCAATTCTATAGATGGTTTTGTTCGCTGCTACCTGATTGCGTGCCATGATAACTACTCCTTCCTGAACTGTTGTTAGGTGATCATGCGTTTTATCGACGCTTTCTCATCAGAACATGCTGAAAGGGAAATACTAAAATTCGTCATATTTTTATTTACTTGTTTTTTTATGGAAATACAGACAATAATTTCAATTTGCGGAATGAGTTTTTTTATTAAAAAATGTGTCATGAACATGATAAAGTGTGTGTTTGCAAGGATTTTGAATTTATTCTCCTTTAATGTTTGTTGACTTTATATTCAGAGTATAATTGAATCAGGTAGACGGTTTTTTTAAACGAATAGAACAAGGATGATGCAATATATGACTTGCTTTTTACAGACTTAGTCTTTAAATTATTATTACATGAAAAAACACATCTTCGGTGGTATAGAAAAATAAACCGTGCATCTAATCTGTGGTCATCATATCCAAATTGAACCGATATTTTTCCAATATGAGAAAGGAACCATACTCATGAAGAAAATCATAACAATACTCATACTAATCTCTACGATCGGATTGATGCAATGTAGTCGTGCGAGTAAGGATGTCTATCTGTTTTCATATTTTACGGGCAATGGAGAAGATGGTCTGCATCTTGCCTATAGCTATGATGGATTTAAATGGACAGCGCTGAATAATGGACAATCACTGCTAACACCTGCAGTAGGTAACGACAAATTGATGCGGGATCCGTGTATTTTGACGGACACGGATGGTACCTTTCATATGGTATGGACGGTTAGCTGGCACGAAAAGGGAATTGGCTACGCAAATTCAAAGGATCTTATCAACTGGTCCGAACAAAAATATATTCCTGTCATGGAACATGAGCCGGATGCGAAGAATTGTTGGGCGCCGGAAATATTTTACGATGATCTGAAAGAGCAATTCTTGATTTTCTGGGCCACAACCATACCGGGCCGATTCCCGGAGACCGACTATCAGAGCAACGAAGGCGTAAAAGGGCAGGGCAATAATCATCGAATGTATTATGTGACGACCAAAGATTTTAATGAATTTTCGGAGACGAAAATATTCTATGATAAAGGTTTCAATGTCATCGATGCCACGCTCATCAAGAGGGGAGATGACTATATCATGTTTCTTAAGGATGAAACGAACAAACCGTTTACTCCACAAAAAAATATAAGGACTGCGACCAGCACATTGGCTGAGGGACCCTATAGCGAAGCATCTGAACCGATTACGGGCAATTACTGGGCTGAAGGACCAAGTGTTATTAAGATTCAAGATAGTTGGTTTTTATATATCGATAAGTATCGATTACGAGAATACGGATTGCTTGTGTCTGATGATTTCATTAACTGGGTCGACAAATCCGATCGCTTAGAATATCCGCAGGGGATGCGGCATGGGACGGTTTTTAAGGTTTCAGAGACAATTTTGCAAAATTTGATATCAGCTCTATAATTTCGTGTAGCGACCATATCGTGTTTTTATCAAATCAGACTTCATACAATCACAAAACCTTGAAGGAGAAAGTGAATGATTAGTCTTTTTGAAGAGCTGTCTGCGAAATTAATAAAGAACCCCAGACTTTCAAGTCGTAGCGGAGCGAGATACGACATGATCCTGTTGCTGTTTAATGCACGGGACGCGATATATGAACTCTGGAAATCAGCCGATCGATACCTTCAAACAAGTGATGCTGATGCATTAGCCCATATTCAAGAAAATGTGGAGAAACTGAGATCAATATTTGGTGCAAGGAAAGAATATTATGTTGACAACAGCAAACATCGGTAACCAGTTGCTATATAATCAAAAAGTGTATTTAACGAACTTTGCACATTACCATATGATTAGCGTGATTTCTGTTATTCTCGAAATTATACATATGATTGCATTTAATAAGAAATTTGATTACATTTTGTGTATACATGAAATGTAATCAAAACAAGATATTATTTAATATGTTAACAAATTGGTCGTATTGTCTTAACAGGAGGAAGTAATATGAATAAAAAATTGATTCAAATAATTCGCTCCATACTGATATTATTCATTTTATGTCCAACCATGCTTTGTAGCCAGGAACCTGAACCCAGCTTGATTAAGCTGCCTGAACCACAAATGGATATCGGCAGACCGTTGATGCAGGTTTTAAAGGATAGATCATCTTCGCGTTCTTTCAGCTCCGAAAAGCTGCCGGATCAGTTGCTTTCAAATGTGCTTTGGGCTGCATCTGGTATCAACCGACCGGAATCCGGGAAACGTACCGCGCCATCTGCCATGAATCGGCAGGAAATAGACATCTACGTTGCCACAGCCGATGGTTTATTCCTTTATGACGCTTCAGCTCATGCCTTACAGAAAATTTTTGCCGAAGACATCCGTGCTGTCACCGGAAAGCAGGACTTTGTCAAGGATGCACCTCTAAATCTGATCTACGTAGCGGATTGGTCAAAAATGGGACAGGGTGAACACGAGCAGAATATTTTCTATTCGGCCGCTGACACTGGTTTTATCAGTCAAAATGTTTATCTGTACTGTGCTTCCGAAGGATTAGCGACTGTGGTGCGCGGTTATGTTGATAAACCCGCTCTGGAAAAGGCAATGAAGTTGAGACCAGACCAGAAGGTGGTATTAGCACAAACAGTGGGCTATCCGGGGGAATAGCGAAACTTCGACATCAATTGTTTTAAGTACCCTTTCAAAGGTTTTATTCAATTCGCTGATTGCATACACAGTTAATCAGCAGTCGCAGTCACTTAGCCCGGTTAGGTAGAAAGATGAAAAAGTTCATATCGATAATCATCGTCTTAACTATGCGTTGGGATATTAACGCTGCAGAGAAACAAGGATGAGTTTTTTATCAGTCTTCCAAAACAAATCTTTAATCATATCGATGAGATACATGTGGAGATGAAAATGCTTCTGAGGAGAGAAGAATGTGCGCGAAAATACTTGTAGTTGATGATGAACCTGATCTTGAAGTCCTGATAAGACAGATGTTCCGACAAAAGATCCGTGATAAGCAATACGACTTCTTATTTGCCAATAATGGGGTAGAGGCACTCGAGCGATTACATGACGATCAAAACATCGATCTGGTTTTAACCGATATCAATATGCCGGAAATGGATGGACTTACCCTGCTGACGAAAATGAATGAATTGAATAATCCGCTCTTAAGGGCAGTTATCGTCTCTGCTTATGGTGATATGACAAATATACGAACCGCCATGAATCGTGGGGCCTTTGATTTTGTAGTGAAACCGATCGACTTGAGCGATCTGGAGATCACTATTAATAAATCGTTGGAAGATCTATTCAAACTGAAAGAAGCAATTCAATCGCGCGACCAGTTGATCGCCCTGCATCAGGAGTTGGATATTGCGAGGACGATCCAAATGTCAATGCTGCCCGTAAAGTTTCCCGCTTACCCTGACTACAAAGAATTTGATATCTACGCGGAAATGATCCCGGCAAAGGAGGTCGGGGGCGACTTCTATGACTTTTTCCTTATCGATAAAAATCATTTGGGATTCGCGATAGGGGATGTTTCAGGGAAAGGGATCCCGGCTGCCTTATTCATGGCCGTATGTAAGACTGTACTGAAAACAACGGCCTTAAAAGGCTTACCACCCGATGAGTGCCTGCAACAAGTCAATCTGATCCTTCATCTGGAATGTATTGCGTCTATGTTTGTAACTTTGTTCTATGGGATATTCGATTTTTTCACAGGTGAAGTTTCTTACTGTAATGGAGGCCATCTACCCCCCTGTAGAATTGATAAGAATGGATCGGTAACACCCATCGAAACTACGGGTAACATCGCTTTAGGTGTGTTGGCAGACGCCGTATACGCAACCAAAACTGTCAGCCTAGGACCAGGGGAAGGTCTCTTCCTGTACACCGATGGTATTACCGAAGCGATGAACAAGGATTACCTTGAGTTCGGTGAAGATCGATTGTTACATAGCTTGAAAGTACCGATGAAGAACGCCAAAGTTGTTGCCCAACGTGTCATCGATGACGTCAAAACCTTCGCCGCCGATCTGGCTCAATCTGATGATTTAACGGTCATGGCACTGTATCACAAGTAATAAGCTGGCGTCATTGGTATCCGATCTAATATTAAAGGTGACCCAAGACGAAAAGTGTCCGATACGTCGTTGGTCAGACCGATGATCATACTCAATTCAGCCTGATGTTTTCGGATAATTTATAGCATTCTATTTATGATCTTTGCAGCTCTCTGCCCGTGACTTGCCTGCAGATCATCAAACATAACGACATTAAATTGAGCCCTTTCCGGTTGTCTGATAGTAGAATCCTTCATATAATCGTCGATCACAGACTCCAATTGAGTGAAATCATCTATCTGGATTGAAATCTTTCGTATCATGTCCGCCGTTTTTTCATCGAACCGGCCACGTCCTTCCACCTTAAATGTGATGATCGGTTTGTCCAGACTGCAGAATTCGCCGATGATGGAACTGGTATCACTGATCAATATGTCGCAAAGCAGCATATATTCCATCAATTCTTTGGGTTCGATCAAGAGGATGTTTCGAACGTTTAGTAAATATTCTCTGTAGTGCGGTGACATCAAAGGATGCAGGGTTACAAATATATGATAGCGATCGGTTAACTTGTCGAGACGACTGTACCATTGTTCAATCGCACTAATACCCGATCTATCGTAAGTCGCTGAAAACAGTAGCTTGATCTTTCCATCGTTATATTCTCTTTCTAATTTAGCCGCTCGATCCTTAATTTCTGGTTTTTTAAATGAATCCAGTTTAGGATAACCACCGTTCTCTGCATTACTAATTCCTTTTTGTCGTGCTGTGGCGACTTCATCATTCGAGGTGAAGAGGAAAACATTAAAGGAATTGTAACGTTCTTTCTTGATGAATTTCTTAAAATGGTACGGCCCATGACGCATGCCGATCTTGAAAATTGCACAAAGAGGAAATTTGTGTAAGGCGTGACGTGCCATGATGATTTTTTCGGGATAAGCCGGCCAGATTTTTGAATCGACACCGATCCTTCTGAGCTCACGTTGAGTCGCTTTATTTTTAGCGATAATGATGGGTTTGAGACGTAAGTGAGGAATGACATTTTCGATCACCAGATAATCTTCTACATTAGCACAATAAAGGGCCAACTCATCCAGTCTGCCTGTCGCTTTCAAGAAATACCATACTATACCGTACGGTATTTTAAGTAGATAACCTGATAAAACCATCAGCACAATTGTTTGTTTCTTAAATAGTTAATAACTGCCAATGTCAATTCTCGTTCTATTGAGGACTTGTTCTCGATAAATTGCCAACCATCAGCTTGCTTGCTGTAATAGCCATGCGACTTAATCAACGCGCTGATGCCAAAGTGTAGAGCCTGATATTCCCCCAGAAAGTATTGACCATCCCTGGACATGATATCGATCGATAGGGTTGGATTATCCAATTTGCGGAATACGTCTTCCGCGTAATTCAGTAGCCCAGGATCCGCTTCGATGTTGAAATCGAATTTTTTCGTACCACTGGCTCTAAAGTCGCCCTTGTTCACATGCCTCTTAGCGAAATAATATTTATCATACATAATTAATACACGAAAATCATGATCTAATCCGGGAACATATTCCTGTAAAATAAAATTCTTCTCTCTGGTAATATGAAATTTGTATTGATAATAATCCTCTCTGTCGTTGTAATCCGGATAGTAATCGAATTTTCTCCGGCGCAGATATTTTCTGCGGAACAGGTCGATCGAGGTCATGATTCCACCTTTGACACTCAATTTTTTCAATGTATCGTATAGTTGCTCTGCATCATGGATCAAGAAGACGCCATCTGCGTTGGATCCGTCCGTTGTTTTCAATACAACAGGATATTGAATATCATAATTTTTAAGATCTCTATACGAACAGAAATAATGAGCATGCAACGAATCAAATCCTAATTTCTTCTTCAAGAGCTCCTGATATCCTTTGTTCTCATGACAATATAGTAAATCCAACGATGGTATCACGATGTTGTCGGCGGAGAGAAAATAGATCATATCTTTGATGTAATTACGAATATTCTCTTTTTGGCTAAATGAATAGAAGATAATCTCGTCGTGTAATTCGATTTTTTTGTTATATATTTCATGCAAGGTATGTAGCTTTACATCTACGTTCCCATCTCTAAACGTAGCAATGATTTTGTCGACATCCATACTGACCCAGGGTCTGCGCGTCTGTCCAAAGAAATTGTCAAAAGGAGTCAATAATACTATTCTATTTTTCATGATCGTCCATAAATTGTTTTATATTTTCCAGGACAAAGGAAGGAGTTAAATTTTTCATACATTTAAAATGCTTCTCAGGACACCTCTTCTCACCATGCTTACCGCAAGGGCGGCAGTAGAGGTCCACCTCTAAAATGCGATCTTTTTCTCTGTAAGGATAGCACCCAAATCGTCTGACTGTCGGCCCGAAAAACGCAAATACAGGGGTATTCACCGCGTTGGCCATGTGAAGCGGAGCGCTGTCATTCGTCAGCATCAGATCCATCCTGGAAATAAGTTCGGTCGATTCCAACAGTGATAGACTTCCGATCGTATTTTGAATATTTTTATTGATTGTCCTCGATAAGATCTGTTGAGCCAGGTTGATATCACCAGGACCGCCAATCAGATACACATCGATGTTATAGGGAAGTTCGTTCAGCAAAGCGATAAAATAGTGATAAGGCCATTTCTTAGTTTCCCGTATAGAACCAGGAGCTATTCCCAGTCTGAAATTACCCTCTTTTTTAACGATTTCATCCATTTTGTTTCGATCATCTCGCGAAGTAAAAAGTTCTGTGTCCAGATCGTACTCGGATCTCTTCAACTCCTGAAGTAACAGACCGACACGCTCTCGAATATGCAATCCTTTTGGAATGGAAACCGGGTTTGTCAATAACTTCTGCCGATAGAATCCGACTCTCTTCGAGATCCCGCTAAGAATCATTAATAAAGATGAAGTAAAAGAACCCTGAACGGATACAGCCAGTCCATATCGTGTCTTTCTGAACCGGTAGATAAGCCTTATCATGTTAACGATCTTATCGAAAATGTTTTTTTTATTAAAAACGATGATCTCGTTTATGTGTGGATTGTTCTTCAAAATATCTTTATTCTGTTTTGTAACCACCACATCAATTTTTACGTCAGGATAAATCGTCTTTAAACCTTTAAATATTGGAGTGGACATAATGACGTCGCCCAAAAAAGCAGTTTGTATGACCAGGATCTTTTTCATCTTTTTCGTATTTTAATATTCCTGTATTAATCGGATTTATCCGAACTTCGCTTCTTTTCCCAGACATATAAATATTTCAAATATACGCCGAAAGCAGAATTAAATGACAGAACAAAGCCCTCCTTACCATCCAGAAATCCAAGCTGTAATATGAACATTTTAATAAATTTTATTATGCCTCTTATGCATGCTTTGGCGATGGACGAGCTTTGACCTGCGGATGATTTATGTATGGCACCCAGTTCCGAGTACCTGTTCATTTTTTGGATATGACTATTGATATCGGGATAAGTGTAGTGGAGCATGGGGTCTTTGATCACGCCTATTTTCCCGGAATTGATCTGCACCGATTCATGGACAACCTTATTATTGAATTTCCCTTTATTCTTATTGAAAAGCCTCAACGTATAGTCTTTGTCCCAGCCGCAATGCTTTATCATCTTCCCCAGATAGAACGAGTTTCTTTTGACACGATACCCATCATAGTCAGGACTTTCCAAAATTCGCTCGATAGAGAGTTTTAGTGGCCTGGTCACTACCTCATCCGCATCGAGTACCAAAATCCATTCATTGCTGCAGTTCTCAACCGCTACTTGCTTTGTCTTACCAAATCCAAGCCATTTCGTATGAATAATCTTACAGTTAAATTCCTGGCAGATGTCCAGGGTATTATCGGTAGAACCTGAATCCGCGACGACAATTTCATCAGCCCATTTAACTGATTCGAGGCTACGGCGGATATTCTCACCTTCGTTTTGAGTGATCATTGCGACCGATAATTTCATCATGATTGTGTATCGCCCTGATTTAGTGTAATCACTGAATGCATCTCAATTAGACAATATAAATAAACGACGGATAAAAGTCAACATAGAAAAAAATCATCGATGCATTTCCCGCCAGGTGCGTTTTATGACAATAACTTAAAAAAAATCTTGTATTTTATCAATAAATTTCGTAATGTATAGAGCGATCGATCCGCCACAACTGTGTGGAGTCCGTATCTGTCGCGATTTGAACTTACCCTGTTTGATGAAACTTATAAAGTCGAAAATACGTAACTTTAATCTAAATTATTTAATCAAATTAAAGCATTTTAATCGTGCTGTTCGATTTTATAGTCTTGAATTATTCAACGTTACATTATAAACATGGATAGTGCTTATGCCCGTCTTAAAGAAACTCAAAGGATTAGTCTGGCGAGATGGTGTGCCAGAACAACAGGAAAGCGCAACAGAGGCTATCGAAGATCTGAAACCGTTGCAGGTTCCCACGGTTTCGTTAGAAGCACCAGCAGAAATCGATAGCCAATTTTTTAGCGAGATCGAGGGGGTGCTCAATAATTCGATGCCCATCGAGTTCGCCGAGTTTTACAATCAGATGTCCGTGATAAACGATAAATTCCCTAATCTGGATGAAGCGACACGTTATCAGCTTGCCTTCCATGCATCGCAAACTGCTCTTAAACTAAGAAAACAGAACCTGACACCGACCAGCTTGATAAAGTCCATCATCCACATGGAGAAGACTTTAGACGCAGAGAAACGAGAGTTTCAGCAGCAAAATGATCTGGGCTATCAGTCGAATCTGACGCAGGTGCAAAAACGCGCTCAGGAGATGAGTCAGGGCATCAAAGATCGAGAAAACCGACTACAATCGCTGCAGAAGGAGATAGATAATTTCCTGGCAGCCAAGACTGCTGAAAAGAAGCGAGTCGAGGATGAACGTGCTCAATTGATATCACAGCGAGTCGTTGCTGAGGGTGAGATTAATCAACTGCAACAGAAAAAGTCAGAAAGAGAGACGCAATTTAATGCAGCCCTGGAAGCGCATCGTAAACGCTTAGAGACCTTGAAATCCGAATTGGAAGGATATTTAAAAAATATTGAAGCGTAGAAAGTAAATTTTGTCTTATATTTGTATTTTTGAATGACCCATTAAAAAATCAACCATGGCCGTTATATTGAAATCTATTCATTTTCGGAGGAAAAAAAATGAACGAAATACCCTCTTTGCCAGGAGCCGATAAAGTCACCACATTTCTGTCCAGGAAACAGAAAGCGTGGGGAAAACTTGGATCTTTTATAGTGCTCGCGGTAATAGCCGTCGGTCTCTATGCGGCATTGCCCTTTATAACGAATTTTTTAACACTGGCCATTGGCGCGGTCGGAAAAACCATCGTCCTGGGCATATTAATTGCTTTAGCCGCTATTCTGTGGTTTGTATTCACCAGCAAAAAATTCCGTGCTATCCTCTGGTATCTTCGAGCGAAATTTTATCGCTGGTTCACGTCGCTGATGATAAAATCCAATCCGCTTGATACAATTTACGCCTATGTCGAAGAATATCTGGGTGAAAAATTGAAGACGATTCAAGGGGCAGCTGATAATGTCTATGGAATTCGTAACGAAATTAAAAATAATATCCAGAATTATAAATCGCAGATCAACGAGCGTATTAAACAAGCCGACGCGCTGAAGAGTCGGTTCTATAAGGACGATCAATGGAATGATGAAGATAAACGCTATCAGTTTCAGAAAATAAGCAGCGAAGCAGGAATGCTGCAGGCGAATTTGAATAAATCGGAGAAACGATTTGAGAGGGCAGAAAAATATTGTCAGATTATGAAAAAAATGCAACAAGCCTTTGAATTTTATCGGGATAAAACTAAATTTTTTGCCGACACCCTTTCTGCTGATTACCGTGAGGCGCAAGCGATGGCTAAAGCGACTCAGGCGACATCCAGTGCTCTGGGCGGAGATGCACGTGTTGATATTTATGAGCAATCGGTTAAATATGTCCAAAATCAGATCTCCTTATTTACGGGTCAGGTCGATCGATTTATGGAAGTCGCACCACAGTTCATGGCTGAATCGGAAATTCATGATCTGGTCAGCGAGGATGCGATGATGAAGACACTGGATCAGTGGGATAAGGCGACTGAACAATTGATGGAACAGGCGGAAAATATCGGTAAAGCAGGCCAGGCCTTATCCGCCGGTGATACCAATCAAGCAGTCGCAATTGTTATTAGCGGAGAACAAAAACAATTAGTCCCCGTACAGGCTGGAACTGCCGGAAATAATAAGAAATATTCATGGTAAGTTATCGTCAATTCAGCGTTTGCGATACTGGATTATATTCAATTATCAATGTTCATCTTCTTTTCAGTAAAGAATGAATAAAGTTATCGATTCTTTAATCGATTAAGATTTTTGTCGAAAAGATAAATTAATTTGTGTCTTACACTATATATTCATTAAAATAATTAGTATGGAGAAATTTCATGGCAAATCAATTTGAAACAAGAGAGACGAAGGGGGGCCTGACCACATTCGCGAAGATCTTGATAGGACTGCTCATCATCGCGATCGTTGGGTATATCGGCTGGAAATATCTCCCCATGGGGGGCGAGAGCGATGCGCTGCGCGTCCATCTGGTCACTTATTCTGGTATGGCGCCCGGCCCGTACTTCAACAATGGCATGTCGCCTAATCCGGAATCTCGGTATCAAAATGAATACGACTTAAATGTGAAATTTACCGTCATCGATGTGATCCCAGATGCGATTCAGGCCTGGAAGGCAGGGAAATTAGATGTACTCGTTTTAACCGTCGATTCCTATCCCATCGGATTGGAAGAACTTTTATCTTTTAATCCCCGTATCTTCTACCTCACAGATAAATCCCAGGGAGCCGATGTCATCGTTGCGCTGTCAGATGTTCGATCGGTTGGCGACTTGCAAGGTAGAAAAGTAGGCTATGTACCCGGTACACCATCTCAATGGTTTTTATTAAATATCCTGAAAGCGGCTGGTATGACGATGGAAGATGTTCAGGGCATCGAGTTTATGGAAGTACCACAGGCTTTTAAGGCTTTTGAAACCGGTCAGCTCGACGCGGCCGTAGGCTGGTCACCCGATGATATCGCCGTGCGTAATCGGGTGCCTGGTGCACACATCCTGAAGAGCACTGCGGAATCGTCAGAAATGTTGTTCGGTATCATGTTTACCAGTCAGGATCTGATCGATAAACGTCCCGATGACCTGAAAGCGTTCCTTGAAGGTTGGATGAAGGGAGCTGCGGAACTGAACAGCAATGCGTCCGCCAAAGCCGCCGCGGCGAAAATCATGACCGCTGGTTACAGTGGTACGACTGAAGATTACTGGCTGGAGACGTTTGAAAAGGTCCGCTTTGCCACTTACGGAGATAATCTGGCGTTTTTTGGACTCAACCCGAATTATAAAGGCGTCACCGCGGAAATGGTTTACAATGAAGCAGTGAAAGCTTATCAAGAGATCGGTTACGCATCACAAAACCTCCCCAGTTGGCGCGTCGTTTCCAGCGTCTCAACGATCAATTCGATCAACCTGGTGGGCCCCGAACATCTGGCTCAAGCATCGGCCACCTTTGCTCCTCCGACAAGTAGTATGCTGACTGAACCGGCTGTGGCAACAAAAAATATCCGTGTAAATTTTGATTTCGATTCGGCAGTGCTTAAGCCGATAGAAAAGCTGAAACTAAAAAATGAGTACGGACAGATTGTCGCCATGAATGCTAATTCAAGATTCCGCATCATAGGACATACCGACAATGTCGGAGATCGCGATTATAATATTCGACTCTCTCGCGGAAGAGCCCGGGCTATCGTTAATTTCTTGGTGGAAACGTACGGACTCAGTCCAAATCAATTCGTTTACGACGGCAAAGGGCCGGATCAACCGATAGCTTCGAACGATACTGAAGAAGGTCGAGCTCTCAATCGCCGAGCTGAATGTTCGTTGTTATAATATTAAGACGTTACATGAGGGTGCATCATCGGCTTTATTAGCTGTGTCGAAAATGACTTCATGTGGCTAAAATCCATAGTGGCGGTTTTACTGCAGTCCGAAGTTAAAATCGTTTTCGCTGAGAGACGATAAAGAGCATCATGATAAATGAATAAATCATACCGATACTGCTGCTCAGCGGACGAAAAGGTTAACCGATGATGGATTATATTGGCGATACATGGTTGATGATTCACCCTCATTTCATATTTCCTGTCTGATTTCGAATTGAAGGAGGAGATCGTGTCTTCTTTATTTGAGTTGCGTGGCCAGCTGTCAAAACGCAGACAGATCGAGATCGGTTTGATCGGTCTGGTTATCATCATTCTGGTCTGGTGGTTGGCTGTCGTGTTGAAAATTTTTAATCCTAAGATCATCCCAACCCCGTTCGCCATCATCGGATGTTTACCCGAACTCATACAACGGGACCAGATGTTTTATCATCTGTCTCTCACGATTTTCATGAATTGCGTCAGTTGGATCGAAGGTGCTGCTATCGCCTTACCTCTCGGATTTATCATCGGGCTATATCCGCTGTTTAATGCATTGTTTGGCGGTTACATTCAAGCAACACGTTACATACCGCTTACAGCAACCATTGTCCTCTTTATGGCGGCCTTCGGGATCTATATGTTTATGAAGGTACAGTTTTTAACATTCGCCATTTTGGTCTATCTGATCACCGCCGTCATTTCCCGTATCCATGAAATCCCCCAGGTCTATGTTAACGCTGTCAAGACATTGGGAGCGAATCGATGGCAGACGATAAAGACCGTCTTTATCCCGCAGGTCATCTCCAGAGTCTCTACGGATTTCATCAATATCGTCGCTATTAGTTGGACGTATGCAATCTATGTTGAATTAATCAATAAACAGGAAGGAGGGATTGGTGCGCTGATTTATAATCTCTACTTCCGCCAGAACGAAACAGAGAAATTATATGCTCTGATCTTAATCATGGTTGCAGTTGGATTCCTGTTCGATCAATTACTCCGACTAATCGATCGAAAAGCTTTCCCTTTTAAGTACTATTAATGGAGAATATCATGGCAGTCGTTTTTACAGATACTTCACTTCCTGATATTATTGAATTACAGGATATCAGCACGAGCTTTGATGATGGCAAGACGTTTATTATTAAAAATATGAATTTATTGATTGAAGATATCCCTGATGCCGGAGAATTTATCGTCATCTTAGGGAAATCCGGATGTGGAAAAACGACGGTTTTAAAGTATATTGCCGGATTAGCCAACCCGTATTCAGGCCGGATTCTGATACGTGGAAGGGATCGTTCTCATGAAGTACCGATCTCAATGGTTTTTCAGGAACCATCTGCACTCGAACATTATACAGTATTGAAAAACGTGATGTTACCACTTTTGTATAGACACGTTCCGGAAAAAGAAGCTGCCGACCGTGCGATGAACATCATCAAAGCTGTGGGATTGGAGGGCCATGAAAATAAGTATGCCAAATTTGGCAAACTTTCCGGGGGACAAATTCAGCGGGTCGTTATCGCCCGTAGCCTGATCGCTAATCCGGGAATCATCTTGCTGGATGAGCCCAACAGAGGACTGGATAATGATACGGCGCTGCAAATCGATCTGCTCATTGCAAATCTCTGGGAACAATTACAATCTACTATCATACTGGTTACCCATGATATTGAACAAGCCGTATTCTTAGGAACAAAAATATATGTCATGGGCGGTAAACCTGCATCGATTATTAAACAGTTTGATGTGAATATCCCATTTCCCCGGAATCTCAATACGCGCCGTGATGCTAAATTTTTAGCGCTGAAAAACGAGGTTGAGGATTTTATGTATAATTTGTAGGGATCGCATTTCACCCCCAAAATTAGATTAATTGAGTCCATAGGAAGAAGTTTGTTTCTCAATTTTGAATCATCGTGATGTCCGGAAGCTGATCCATGAGTTTGAGTTTCGGATTCAATTAGTGTAAAATGTTAATGTTACGTCAACGATACAAGGTTCACTTAATTCTCCTGAATCGGTCGCCAATCATTCTTTGTTACCCCCTGACGGATAAGAAGACAGAGGGACGATGCTTAAACTTCGAGGCGCCATATGATGAGATCTTCGGGGATGCGGAGTCTGATAAACTCTCCCGATGAAAAGCCTAAAATTACCCGGCAACTGCTTATACGCGTATACGACTATGCGAAACCTTACCGTTGGATGATCTTTGGTATACTGCTACTGATCCTGATCCAAACCGGATTGATGTTACTTAATCCATTGATATTAAGGAACTTGCTCGATAGTACGATCCCGGCAAAGGATATAAAGCGATTGATTGTTTTAACTATCGCTCTTTTATTGATCCCAATAATAACCGGGATCATCAGCGTTATTCAGCGACGTCTGAGTTCACGAGTAGGCGAAGGTGTGATTTATGATCTGCGTGTTGCCTTATATACAAGTCTGCAAAGGATGTCGTTACTGTTTTTTACTAACAACAAAATCGGCGAACTGATGAGTCGGCTCAACAATGACGTGATAGGTGCCCAGAATGCGATCAGTAGCACCATCGTCGAAATTGTTACCAACTCTATTCGCGCAATCGCTATCCTGGCTGTCATGCTGACACTCGAATGGCGCATGACACTGATCGGTATCGTTATCATGCCCTTATTTATTTTGGCAGCCAGAATGTTGGGGGGGCGATTACGCGACATAGCCCGGAAACAGATGGAGGCGAACGCTCAGATGAATGCCATGATGAACGAGACCCTTAATATCAGCGGTATTCTTCTCATCAAATTGTTCGGCCACGGGAAGCAGGAGATCCATCGTTTTCAATCGCGTGCGTCACAGGTGCGCGATCTGGGAGTACAACGGACAGTCGTTGGATCTGTTTTTATGGCAATCATCGGGCTTATCAGCGCAATCGGTACAGCCCTGGTTTATGGACTGGGCGGTTATTTCGTCATTCTTGGCACGTTTAGCGTCGGAACGATAGTCGCTTTCGGTGCATATTTAGGCAATCTGTACCATGCATTGCAAGGACTGTCGAACGCACCTGTCCAATTTGCTACATCGATGGTGAGCTTTGAACGGGTTTTTGAAGTGATTGACATGCCGATCGATATTATCGAAAAACCCGATGCAATTTCACTCCGAAATGTCAAGGGTGAGATTGAGTTCGATCGGGTCGATTTTAAATATGAAGTGAGAAAAGAATATTTGTTGAGCGATGTACGCCGCTATGGTAGTATGGATAACGTCACCACAGTTCTGTCAGGCGTGGTGACGAATGAAAGTGAAGAGGATATAGTCCCTCGCACCCAGGCTCGCAGTCTGGCGTTAGAACAAATCAGTTTCCGGGCAAGTCCCGGAAAATTGTTAGCGCTTGTGGGACCTAGCGGTGCTGGTAAGACCACGCTTACCTATCTGATCCCTCGTTTATATGATCCGATTGATGGTTGTATAAGGCTCGATGGACATGATCTGCGAGATGTGACACTTGAATCACTGTCAGCTCAAATAGGGATGGTAACACAGGAAACACATCTGTTTCATGATACCATCCGCACTAACCTGCAATATGCTAAGCTTGATGCGACACAGCAGGAGATGGAAGATGCATGCCGGGTTGCAAATATTCATGATTTCATCAGGAATCTAAGCGACGGATATGATACGGTCGTGGGTGAACGTGGCTATCGATTGAGCGGAGGTGAAAAGCAGCGCATTGCACTTGCGCGAGTGATCCTGAAAAATCCACGGATATTGGTTCTCGATGAGGCAACCAGTAGTCTGGATAGCGAATCAGAGGCGCTTATCCAGGATGCTCTGGGCAAGGTCATGGCTGATCGCACCAGCATAGTGATAGCGCATCGTCTCAGTACCATCCTGTCAGCCGATCTCATTCTCGTCATCGATCGTGGTAAGATTGTGGAGAGCGGAACCCATGATGTCCTATTGAACGCATCAGGATTATATGCTAATCTATATGAAACGCAGTTTAAGAACGATCGCAGCGAATAAATTATATACACTAACGAAATAGACATCCTTTTAGATTATCCTTTGTCGAGTGTCTACAGGAACTGAGTTTAGATAGAAAACGACTGAAAAACACGTCATGAATCATTAAATTGATATCATTCAAACGCAAGGAGATTCTATGCAATACCGTAAATTAGGGCGCACTGGTTGGGATGTGTCAACCGTTAGTTTTGGATCCTGGGCAATAGGCGGAAGCTGGGGTCCGGTCAAAGATGACGAATCGATAGCAGCCATTCATAGAGCGATTGAGCTCGGAGTCAATTTTTTCGATACCGCCGATGTTTATGGAGATGGTCATAGTGAGCGACTCCTGGCAAAGATTCGTAAAGAACACACGGAAACGATCTATATTGCTACGAAAGCAGGAAGACGCCTGAATCCTCATGTGGCAACAGGATATAACCGCGAGAACCTCACCGCTTTTGTAGAGCGCAGTATCAAAAACCTCGATACTGAAGCGCTCGATCTGCTTCAGCTGCATTGTCCGCCCACTGAGGTATATTACATGCCGGAAGTATTCGGTATCCTCGATGATCTAGTCAAGGCGGGTAAAATTCGTTATTACGGTGTGAGCGTTGAAAAAGTGGAAGAGGCGCTAAAGGCCATAGAATATCCGAACGTTCAGTCGGTGCAGATTATATTCAATATGTTTCGTCTTCGACCGGCAGAATTGTTCTTCAACGAGGCAAAAAAACGACACATCGGTATTCTCGCACGGGTGCCGCTCGCCTCCGGAATGTTGACAGGCAAACTGAAACCTTCCTCGTCATTCGCGGCGGATGACCATCGGGCCTTCAATCGCTATGGAGAAGCGTTCGACAGGGGGGAGACGTTCTCCGGAGTCGATTACGACAACGGATTGAGAGCTGTCGAAGAGCTCAGAACGATCTGTCCACAGGGTATGACCATGGTGCAGTTCGCCTTACGATGGATATTGATGTTCGATGCTGTAACGTGTGCCATCCCAGGAGCCAAACGGATATCACAGGTTGAAGAAAATATGAGTGCTGCCGATTTCTCAGCACTCCCTTCGGATATCATGAACAAGGTGCAATCAATATACGATCGTTATATTAAAGAGCAGGTTCATCATCGCTGGTGATTTTTACCCTACGGAAAATTGACTCATAGCAATCCGGGGTTCGTTGTTTTCTGTTTTAAAAATATGTCGATTTTGGATTATGATACAACTGTACAATTCGGGGCAATAGGTTGGAATAATTCTACTTTTTACTAAGCGCTGTGATCGATTGGCTTTTGGCTGGTTAAGGAGCCTTACCACTGTATAAATTTATGGAACAGCCCTTATATTAGATCATAAATAGGAGGTTTCTATGAAGACAGCTCGATTAATCTTTGTGATCAATTTTTTATTTGCACTGATGGCTTGTCACGAGGTTAATGCCCAGATCATCGAAGCATTCGGGATCATTCAGCAGATGAGTGGTGACGAGGCCACAGGTTTGGGCGTACCAGTTAAGGTGGCTGCTAACACGGGTGGGGGATTCGGATTCGGTTTTAATATTGAAAATTTCAATCTCAATATTGATCTCATCTTTAGCTCTACAGATATCATGATCGATAATAATGAGATGGATGTCAGTTTATTTTTATTCGACGCAAACCTGGATTATTCAATATTAAAACTGCCGATCTCACCCGTTGTAACCGCTGGGATCGGTTCGGTCAACTTTGCCGATTCAAACGTCCAGGCGAGTGAATTCAACGAAGCCGATTTTTCGTATAATCTGGGTGGCGGGATAAAGATAATCATTTCTGATCACTACCTGATTAAAGGGCTGTATCGGTCGACGTGGACGAAGATCAAAGATACGGATGACAAGATTCAATTTACAGGATTCACGATTCAGTTAGGATACGTTTTTTAGCGATTGGTTGAATCGAGTATCTATGATCTACAAATAGAAATAAGTAATCGAAAGAACCATAGAACAACTTCAAAAGTTTAAAAAGATTAATTTTTTTATTGATCATTTTGGGGGACTCAATTGAATGTTCAAATTTAATCGGATGAAAACATGAAACCTAAATCCTTAAAAAATAATTTTTTTTATCTGTTACTATTCGTCTCAACAGCTCTTGTTCTGTGGTTGTTGAATGACTTTTTAATGCCAGTTTTCTGGGCAGCTACCTTTGGCATATTATTTTACCCTATTTTTAAACTGATAAGGCGATGGTTAAAGAATAAATCGTCGCTGAGTTCGCTGGTCACAATCCTCCTGATTATCCTCATCGTTATTTTGCCATCTTTTTTTATAGGACTGGCGGTTTCAAAACAAGTAACCACATTGTACAACCAATATCTCGCCGACGGAGTTAGTCTTCAGAAAACCTATACCTATATAGAAAGTAATCTGCCCGGCGTCATTAGCTTTCTGGAAAAATATGGGATCGATATCGACAATGTGAAGAAATCACTATCATCCGCTATCTTATCGAGCACACGATATCTTGCATCAAAAGCGTTTGGTCTCGGAGGCAATGTTGCTAGCTTTTTCTTACAATTATCTGTAATGATCTATCTTTTATTTTTTTTCCTGCGGGACGGAGATAAAATTTTATCGATTATTATACAAGCCCTTCCACTGGGTGATAAACGGGAAAAATTATTATTTTCAAAATTTGCCGAGGTGACGCGAGCGACCATGAAGGGTACATTTGTGGTCGGAATCATTCAGGGCTCCCTGGGAGGGCTAGCGTTCTGGATATTAGGAGTAGAGGCGGCCGTGTTGTGGGGTGTTATCATGATCATCCTGTCCATTTTACCCGTCGTTGGCTCCGGTCTTATATGGTTTCCAGCAGCCGTAATTCTTATTATCTCCGGAAGTTGGATCAAGGGTGCGATTCTATTGATAATCGGATTATTCGTTATTGGACTGGTGGATAATTTCTTGCGTCCAACTCTGGTTGGGAGGGATACAAAGATGCCTGATTATTTGATTCTGTTATCTACCTTAGGCGGTTTAACCTTGTTTGGTATCTCTGGATTTATCATCGGGCCCGTGATCACCGCACTCTGTCTGACTGTTTGGCAGATCTTTATGAAAGATTATGCAGCAAAAGATAAACTATAAGAGCAATAGACCAGTATATAAATATCAAAGGGTATATCGAAAGATATACCCTTTTACTTAAATAAGTACCTGACATGAAACGGATGAATATTTCGTTAACATGTCACTCGATTCTTTGGCTTATGAAGTCAAAGACAAGCCGACATGGTTAACAATATATAGTTCATATCGATTAGTCAATGATTATAATTTTGAGACTTTCGCTGCTTGTAAACCCTTAGGTCCTTGTTCAACCTCAAAACTTACGCTATCGCCTTCATCCAGTGATTTGTATCCATCACCTTCAATCGCCTTATAGTGCACGAATACGTCTTCGCCTTTTTCGCGGGTGATAAAACCATAGCCTTTTGATCCATTAAACCACTTAACAGTTCCTTTTTCCATCGAACTTATCCTTCTTGAAAATAATATTGTGTTGTGTACATCTGATTTTCCTAGCCTAATTCGCAAAAAAAAATCGTGTTGAATAGTCTTGTACCATTCTCCACGATCTATTTTGGTGTTTCCGATATTGTCTTAACTTACACTATCATTGAAAACAAAATGCTGGAAAAACTATGTACAATAATTTAACGACGTAATATACATACTATTATTTTAAAATGCAAGAGTTTTTTTAAAAAAATATGATATTTTCAAGATAAATCTTTAATAAATCAATTTAGCCTGGAGATCGTGGATTGAATTTGAAATTATAGTATATAACAGCACAGATAATTTTTTAATTGACAATTTGACTAGAACTGTTTATATTGCTACTATACTAATATTACTTCAAGCATGGCGGAAAGAGATCGATATGTAGTTTAAGAACAATGATTATCCAAAATTGAAAAATCATGTCTACGCTGAGCTTTTAAATAATGTTTATTGAATCTTTTCACCAGTCCCCATGAAGTAAAAACAATAATCGGAGATCATGATGTCTACTAAAATTTTAGTTGTAGATGATGAACCGGATCTGGAACAGATTATATTGCAGAAATTTCGTGACCAGATCCGCAAGGACAATTACAAATTTATATTCGCCCGAAATGGAGTCGAGGCTTTGGAACGGCTGGAAGAAATACCTTCAATCGATCTTATACTCACGGATATCAATATGCCCGAAATGGATGGATTGACACTACTAAATAAGATCAAAGAAAAGGAAAATCCTCTTCTTCGCTCCGTTATCGTATCCGCTTACGGTGATATAGAGAATATACGTACTGCGATGAATCGAGGTGCTTTCGATTTCGTGATAAAGCCGATCGATTTAAATGATCTCGAAATTACGATCATCAAATCATTGCATGATCTCCAAATGTACAAAGAAGCTATTCTTTCACGAGACCAATTGATGGCAATTAAGCACGAATTAAGCATAGCAACCGAAATTCAAACATCGATTTTACCGAAAACGTTTCCGGCGTTTCCCGATAGGAATGAATTTGATATCTATGCCAAAATGATCCCTGCGAAAGAGGTTGGTGGCGACTTATACGATTTTTTCCTTATAGATAAAAACCGCATCGGACTTATCATCGGCGACGTTTCTGGTAAGGGCATCCCGGCGGCGATGTTCATGGCAGTGAGCAAAACGTTGCTTAAAGCAACGGCTCTTAAAGGTATTTCGCCCGATACCTGTCTCGAAATTGTCAATGACATTCTGGTGGATGAAAGTTTGCCGACAATGTTTGTCACTGTATTTTATGGAGTCTTTGATACGCGAAGCGGAGCATTCGAATATAGCAGCGGAGGTCATAATCCGCCATATATGATCAGTAAAGATGGACATGTCAAACAACTGGATAACAGAGGTGGCCTTTTCTTAGGAGGTATGAAGAATACAGAATATGAATCGAATATGTGCATGCTTCAACAGGGAGATACCTTGTTCCTCTATACAGACGGTATAACCGAAGCTTTCGATTGTAATGATAAACAGTTCGATGAACCGAGGCTGGAAAAGGTTTTGCAGGATAATCATACGATGCCGCTCGAATCTCTGATAAATCAAGTGATTAAAGAGGTCCAGGATTTTTCTCATGGTGTGGAGCAATCTGACGACATGACCTGTCTCGCTCTGCGATACCTGACAAAGAAATAAACCGGCTGAACAGCTCGTTCTTTTTAATAATCTGAAGTAAGGTGATGAATAGTCTAATCCCATCGAGGCACAGTCGGAGGGATTGCAAACAGATCTTCTGCCTCTAGGGCAAAAAAAAAGTTGTATCAACAATCTCGCAATCAGCTAAATATCATCAAATTGAATCTTATATTCTGAGAAGATGACCCTGATTTCGAGGGTTTAAGTGTAAATTTTATCGTTGATACAACTTTTAATCAATTTAGAAAGTTTTTTTAACGGCTTTACCATGAGCGAGATCGGGAACCGAAACCACCACCACCGCCGCCGCCTCTTCTACGACCACCACCACCACTACCACCACCGGGACGATCCTTCCGCGGACGAGCCTCGTTAACAATCAATTTCTGACCTTCTAATTCGGAATCATTGATTTCCTCGATGGCTTTCTGAGCTTCGGCTTTAGCAGGCATTGTGATGAATCCAAATCCACGAAGTTCGTTGGTGTATTGATCTTTTAGTAATTTGACTTCTGTGACCTCACCGTACTTTTCAAAAAGACTGCGGATTGTTTCTTCATCAGTAGTTTTTGGAAGATTTCCAATATAAATGTTCAATTTAATCTCCTTTAATGAGAAATGATCAGCTATATACTACTATTCAATTTTAAATTAACTCAAATGTCATCAAATGAGTCAGATATTACTTGATGTTAATCCGTAATCGAATTAGTAATTAATTCACTTCAATATAAGTAATATAATTCAATAATGCTACTATTTTTTTTGCATTCCAGAATTTTTAATGTTCTGTGAATCCTTTAGCTATGTCCATTTCCAAATGATCATTTATCTTTATCGTGCGATTAAGTTTGGCCTACAGGCAATTCTACTGCTGAAGTTTAAATAATGCTTGAAAATTATTAAAATAATGATTAGTTTTAAATCGCTAGTCTGTGATTTATAATAACCAAATAGAAAGTCAATGCCATGAAACACTCATCAAGATGGTATAAAATATTCCATCTAAATTATTTCATAAGAACAGCACTTATTATTCTTATCTATTCTACCGTAACAGAGGGAAGAACAACGATGCCATATGAAATTCAATCGCCTGACAGATCGATATCATTGCGAGTCACAATCGATCAACAAATAACCTATGCGGTAATCGTCGATGGGGAAGAGATTGTGGCAGCATCACCCATTTCGATGACTCTGCGTGATGGACTGGTGTGTGGTCTAAATCCGGAAGTGGTACGTGTCAGACACAGAACCATCCATCAAAAGATCGAACCGATTGTCCCTGAAAAGTTCTCCGTTATTAACGATCATTGTAATGAGTTGACAATCGATTTCAAGGGTGATTATTCCCTGATCTTTAGAGCCTATGACAATGGAATCGCCTATCGATTCAAAATAAGCAAAAGAGGGAACATCACGATCGTTTCCGAACAAGCGACGTTCAATTTTGGTGCTTCATCTTATGTTTATTTTCCTGAAGAAGAAAGTTTCTTCTCTCATAACGAACGCTCCTATCTATATTCACAATTGGATACGTTAAACGCTGGTCGATTGGCCAGCTTACCTGTCCTGGTCGCCACACCAGGCCCGAGAGTACTCATTGCAGAGAGCGCTCTCAGAGATTATCCAGGAATGTGGATACAAAGCAGTGGGGCCAGTAAACTGGATGCTGTATTTCCCCACTTTCCTCTGAAATGTGAGTTGCGGCCTAATTCTGATCGTGATATGCCGGTCACTCAATATGCGGATTATCTCGCCGTCACCGAGGGAAATCGCAGTTTCCCATGGAGGATTTTGGCCATTGCCAGGACAGATAGCAAGCTTGTCACGAATCAACTCGTATACCAACTCGCCGATGAACTACAGATCAAAGATCCGTCCTGGATCAAACCAGGGAAAGTGGCCTGGGACTGGTGGAACGCTAACAACGTATACGGTGTCGATTTCAAGTCTGGCGTAAATACCGAAACCTATAAGTATTACATCGATTTTGCATCACGATATGGTATCGAATATATCATTCTCGATGAAGGTTGGTACAAACTCGGTGATCTGCTGAATGTAGTTCCTGAGATGAATATCGAAGAGATTATCGCCTACGGCAAAGACAGAAATGTGGGAATTATACTCTGGGTGATCTGGAAAACCCTGGATGACCAGCTTCAAATAGCGCTGGATCAATTCGAGAAGTGGGGAGTAGCTGGTATTAAAGTCGATTTTATGCAACGGGACGACCAGGAGATGGTCAATTTTTACTGGAAGATAGCGGCTGAAGCTGCGGCTCGCAAAATGCTGGTCGATTTTCACGGTGCCTATAAACCAGCCGGATTACGTCGTGCTTATCCGAACGTGATCACGCGTGAAGGGGTTAAAGGGCTGGAGAATTGTAAATGGGGTGGGGATATCACTCCCACTCATAATTTGACACTGCCTTTCATTCGAATGGTACCCGGACCAATGGATTACACGCCCGGTGCGATGATCAACGCCCAACCAGGAAATTTTCGCAGTATTTTCGAGCGACCGATGAGCATGGGCACAAGGGCACACCAGATCGCTATGTATGTCGTGTTCGAGAGTCCATTACAAATGCTGGCCGACAGCCCTTCCAACTATTTAAGAGAGAAAGAGTCGACAGATTTCATCGCCAGAATTCCGACCGTATGGGACGATACTAAGGTGTTTGAAGCTAAAATAGGTGAGTACCTTCTGATGGCACGGAGGAACGGCAAGATATGGTACATCGGTGCCATGACGAATGAACAACCACGTGAATTTATATTAGACCTGTCGTTTCTTAACGGAGAAACGTATACTGCTGATATGTTAGAGGATGGCATCAACGCTGATCGATTCGGTAGCGATTACCGTAAGACCACTCGCGTCGTTTCGAGAAATGATTCGATCAAGATGAAACTGGCACCGTCAGGAGGTTGGTGCGCTATATTGATGCCGGAAAATTGATCCAAAATGAGGATCGCCAAATAGTAAAACAAAGACCATCACGTGTGTGTAAAGGAGATAGTAAAGGCAACTCATCATATATTAGACGCTCTGCTGTTTTTATGATTAATATCGCTGTGGATTTAAATTGAGATCTTTTGACTGTCTATCTTTTTAAGGATATTTAGGGGAATATTTAACGCAATATAAAAAATTTGGAGATTATCATGGATCGACGAAGTTTTATTCAATCGACTTTCGCAGGTTGGTTGGGAATAGGACTGTTCCCGCTTTTTCAGTGTAAAGAAACGTCGAAACTCATTCCGAGACGAAAGTTGGGGAGACATCCGGAACAGCTTTCGATTATAGGTTTTGGGGGCATTGTGGTGAAGGACGAAGATCAATCGGTGGCCAATAACGCCGTCGCCAGGGCATTCGATCGTGGTGTCAATTATTTCGATGTCGCCCCATCCTACGGCAATGCCGAGGAGAAATTAGGACCTGCGTTGAAGCCCTACCGGGAAAAATGCTTTTTAGCGTGTAAGACAGAGCGAAGGACCAGCGCGGATGCAGAACGAGAACTTAATGATTCGCTCAAACAGATGCAAACCGATCATTTCGATCTGTATCAACTCCATGCTATTACGACGAAAGAAGACGTGGAGACTGCATTCGGACCAAACGGCGCGATGGAATTATTCGTACGCGCGAAGCAGGAAGGGAAGGTGCGCTATCTGGGATTCTCTGCTCACACCGAAGAAGCAGCGTTATCGGCCATGGAGAAATTCGACTTTGATACGGTGCTATTTCCAATCAATTTTGTATGCTGGTACGAAGGTAACTTCGGGCCGCGTGTGGTCGAGCGTGCTAAAGAAAAGAACATGGGAATTCTGGCGTTGAAATCGCTGGCCTACAGTAAACTCAAGGATAGAGCCAATAATCCGAATCCCAAGTGCTGGTACCAGCCTGTAGATTACAATGACACGGCGCTGCTGCGATTAGCGTTGAGTTTTACATTATCTCAGTCGGTAACAGCAGCCATCCCTCCGGGAGAGCCGAGGTACTTCTGGAGAGCGCTGGATCTGGCTTCAGCCATCCAGACAATCGATGCCGGAGCGTTGAATGAGATAAGAAATATAGCGAGTGGTGTTGAACCTCTCTTTGAATCGTAAAAAAGATAGTCACTTTCTATATAAGCTCATAAAATAATTCATATTAATGTATTATGAGCTGCTTGAAAGGTGTTTCCGACTAATTTCTTAAAATGTACCTTACTGATCGGATTTTGCGCCATGTCCTGTTTAACAACGATGTCAACCACAGTGAATTGCAGAGCAACGCACGAAGCGAAATGTTTATTAAATTTCCTGAATCAAATAATGGGACGTCATATTCTGTCCGGCCAGCATAATTTTATATCCACAGGATCTAAATACACCGATATCATTTATAATCTTACGGGTAAATATCCCCTTGTCTGGGGATCTGACCTCAGCTTTTGTTATCAGGGCAATGAAGCGCAACGGTATCATCACTGCGGTCCTCTGAATCTATCCGATCCGGCTGATTCCGTCTGTTTTACTGGTCTCACGCCGAAAAAAGCACTACAGAATATGGTGGAGACTGCTATTCAAAAGCACAGACAAGGACATATCATTACTCTAATGTGGCATGCATGTCCACCGCAGTCAGGAGATACATGCGACGGTAGCTCACTCTGGTCCATGGAAAATCGTCCTTCTGAGGAGGAATGGGATGAACTTACCACTGACAGCACAGAGCTCAATAACGCATGGAAGCGACAGGTGGATGAAATTGTTTTTTATCTAAATCAGCTAAAACAGGCAAATGTACCGGTTCTCTGGCGACCGTATCATGAGATGAACGGAGTCTGGTTCTGGTGGGGGAAAAAGAAGGGCGAGAATGGTTTTAAAAAGCTGTGGATGATGATGTTTCATCGCTTCACCGAGCATCATCAACTCGACAATCTTCTGTGGGTCTGGAATGCGAATGCTCCGCGGGATACAGCAAACGATGAAGCGTACGCATATGAAGATTTCTGGCCAGGTTATGAATATGTCGATATATTAGCGGCCGATGTCTATCGTGAGGATTGGCAACGATCGCATCACGATGATCTACTGAAACTGGCAAACGGGAAACCGATTGCACTGGGCGAGGTCGGCAGTCCGCCCCCGGTCGAGATGATAGCAGAACAGAATCAATGGACATGGTACATGCCGTGGGGCAATCTGGTGTTGAAAGGCGACGGTATCGAGAGGACAAAGCTGCTATTTGCGGATAAGAGAGTTCTCACCAGAGAGGATGCGACTATTGATAAGGAGGGTATTTATCAGTTGGTGAGATGAGATGATATGATATGAGGGTAGATAAATTGATTGAAAAAATGAGAAATTATCATATCCCTGGTGTGGTTAAATGATGATCAACAATCAATTGTATTAGCAAATAGAGATCTATCTAATTTTTTTATACAAATTCACCTGAATTAGCATCAGAAAAAAACAATCCATAATTAATGGAATAATATGGAGATAATTAAAATCATATTTGGAGAACTATGATGATCAATTTTTCCGATATTGAACCCATCTTCGACAGTGATGGTGTAAAAAATAAAGAGATAACTCTCTATAATACAATTGATTAAGATCAATCAATTGAGTGTGCGC
>JAFGOE010000065.1 GCA_016926625.1 Candidatus Zhuqueibacterota bacterium | reverse complement strand
GCATACTGCTATGTAAATGTGAAGGGACTGTAAATTGAAATTCTTATTAATCAATCGAAGCCATCGACAATGCAGAAAACAAATTCTTCTGGTTATCATCATTTGCCTTGCAATCGTGACTCTTTTCACACATTCTTTTGCTAACGGGCCGGACGGAGAAGAGAGAAACGTCGTCACCGTCAGAACGTCGGATAAGGATGTTCATCATGAGATATTATTCAACGAACAACAGGTAATCGATTCGGCTTTGGAAAACAATATTAAACTGCATGCTTTACAAACGAATTCGATCATAGCGGAGCATCGAGTTGAATCGAGTGGTTTCTTTGAAAATCCCGAGTTACGTGTCAGTGACGTTTCAACTCGTTACTATACTCATGATTTTGACGAATTACGGGTTGGATTGCGTTTTCCTGTACCTCAATTAGGACAATTGGGTGAAGAAGTTCAACAGGCAAGAGTCGAGCTATGGGAAAGGAAGGTCGACCAGATTCGTTATCGACATGAATTTATTGCCATGATTCGAAAAAGCTTTGCTGAAGTCATTATGTACGATCGGCTTGCGGAGTTAAATCAGAAAAGAGCGGCAAAGGCTGATGAACGAATCCGTGTAATTGAGCAGTTGGCAGACATTGGTGAGCGTTCGGTCGTTTATTTGATGAAAGAAAAAATCTGGCAGTCGGAATCCAGGAGCGATTACGCCAGAGCTGTACAATATCAGGAATTAGCCCGCAAAGAATTAATGGCGTGGTCGAGTATGCCGGATAATGCTCAGCTGGTAGTCGAAGACTTGCCAACAGTCAATCAGGATGTAGATGAGCTCGTCGCCATTGGAATCGAGAATCGGCCTGAGATGAAGCTGGTCGAACAGTATATTCAGCTCGCCCGAAATCAGAAGAAATATGAATACTTAAAATTGATTCCCTGGTTTAGTTTCATCGATCTTTCATATCATTGGGAAGAGAAACGCGTTTACGACTGGGCGGAATTCAGAGCAGGAATCAATCTGCCTATTTTAAACTGGAACCAGGGTAACATCAAGGCGGCGCGGCTTGCAGTAGCCAGACAGCATGATCAGTACGCTGCCGTGAGACATGCCATCGAAGAGGAGATTAGAATCGCCTATATCGCTTACAAAGATATGCTGTTAGATTACAAAAACTTCAAATTAAGTTCAGAAGAATTAATTACCGAGGCAAAAACCATCATCGAGCAAGCGCAACTGCATAAGACCCTGATGCCTGATGAACTATTAGAATTAGAATGGATGATCTTAGATACTGAGGTGTTGTTAGCAGAAAAACGTCGGGAACTTGCGCATGCGTTATCTGATCTGTATCTGTCGATCGGAATTGAAGACCATGAACAGCTAATACATTGAATGGATGAATAGACATGTCTGCTGAATTGGAAAATGTGAGATATGAATTAAAATACACGATTACCGAAGAGCTGGCCGGGCAAATTCGTGAACACATCCAAAATATTTGTGTACTGGACAGCCATGTAGTTCCGGGTGAGCGTTCTTACATCGTCAATAATCTGTACTTTGATACTCCCGATCTGAAATTTTATTACGATACAAAATTTCGTAAGCTGACACGGTTTAAAGTTCGACTTCGATACTATGGTGAACAATCGAACGGCATGGTTTGGCCTGAAATCAAATACCGCAATGCGAATATGATCTGGAAACGTCGCTATGGTCTACCCATCGAGCGATGGTCAGAACTGTTTCATGGATCGAACAGCACTCGACGAGAGCCGATTATCAAAGATCAAGTGGATACGTTTGATGAGCTTATCGACTGGTATGGTGCACGGTCGATTTTACACGTTCGCTACGATCGTGAGCCGTATGTGACTGAGCTCGATAATTACGGCAGGATAACGTTCGATCGTGATTTAAGTTATCGTCCTACCCGTGGATCGATCGATCTGGCGTATCAGGAACAGGATATGCTCTATTATGATGACCCTGTAACCTCCAGAAGCTACGACTCACCCGTGATCTTGGAAATCAAGGTGGAACCTCACATTCCTTCATGGGTAATCAATTTAATCGCGAAATTCAACCTTAAGCAACGTGGTTTTTCAAAATATTGTTATGGGATAGATAACATTATGGGATTCAATGATAACGGGCGGATCTCGATATTTGATAATCGATGAAAATACTGTAGCCAATCGAGTGTTGCGTGGTATGTTTTTCTTAATGGTTGAAGAAATAGAACTATATTTCAAGAGGTAAAAGGAGATGATAAGGAGATTACAGTTTTTCCTGTTGTACGGCGCTTTTGTTTTTTCTCTATTTATTTCCTGCTCGAAGGAGAAGGAGTTAGACGCTTCGAAATTGTATTTTAAGAGTGGACTGGCCTGCGAGATGAGCCAGGAGAAACCGTTTACGGGTAGAGTCGTTTCATATTTTGATCGTGGTCTGAAGCAGGTGGAGGGCGTTTATAGATCGGGCAAAAGGGATGGCCGTTTCACTGAATGGTATGCTAACGGACAGGTAAAATTTGAGGGTCATTTTAAAGACGATATGCCGGATGGATTATTTATCTATGCGGACTCATCCGGCTTAACTTTATATGAGCACATCTATACGAGCGGACTCAGGAGTGAACCGATCGATTTAAGTGAACGCGATGTCATGATTATGATCGAAGTTTTAGACATGTGTCATCCGATTTTCAATCCGACTGCGAAAGGTTTCGCCCATCTCTATGTCAGGAACGGAGACGTCATATCGGATGAGGGGACAGGCTTATTATGGCAGCAAGGCGGTTCTGAAGATGAATTGACGTACGATGGAGCAGAGCGGTACATCAAACAGCTGAACGCCAGCAAATTTGCCGGTTACAGCGACTGGCGGTTTCCGACACTGGAAGAAGTAATGAGCCTGTTGGAAAACGGTGCAAAGAATGGAGATTTATACATCGATCCGATGTTCGATGCAACACAGAGCTGGGTATGGACGAGCGATAAGGTAAGAGATAAACAATACCACTGGATCGTCCGCTTCGCCCATGGCGACTGTGCGAATAATGGGGTGGTTAAAAGGTTTTTTGTGCGGGCGGTTAGGATGTAAAAAAGGAGAGTAAAAGGAATTGAAAACTTCGGGGATTTACTGATTTTTTATACTTTGGAATTTTGATCCGGTAAATGTGACAATAGTTGTCGCTAAGACATTGAATGAGTCATCCGTT
>JAFGOE010000011.1 GCA_016926625.1 Candidatus Zhuqueibacterota bacterium | reverse complement strand
TTACGATGGAGAATATGGAATTGTCAAATTATTTTCTAAAGAAGAACGCGATAAATTTTTATCATCATCATTTTTCGTCGAAGAAGATATCGATACGAAGCACCGTCATGATAATGAAAGCGGGATTAAGGTCGGTGACGACTCCAAACGAAAAAGTATAGACAGTCAAGACGATAAAAAAAACAACGGGGAGATAGTTAAGGCAAAGCCCATCGTGGCCGACGAGCTGCTTCCCTTTGGGTTAAACCGGGAGCAATTGCAGGCAGTAGAAACCACGGATTCCCACGTGCTGATCATTGCAGGACCCGGAACGGGGAAGACGCACACATTAACCTATCGTATCTTCTATTTGATCAGCGAAATCAGCGTCGATCCGCAACAAATTTTAGCGGTAACGTTTACCAATAAAGCCGCTCAGGAGATGAAAAATCGTCTGACCAGGTTAGTCGGGAAAGAGAAGAGTCGTGAGATCACCATCAGGACGTTCCATTCGCTCGGAGCGGCTATTTTAAAGGATCATTGTGCTTTAACCGGGCGACGGAATAATTTCAGCATCTACGATGAAAACGATCGCAAGACGTTGCTGCAGTCGATAATCAATCCTGAAGATGCGGGTAATTTACTCGACTATTTACATGAGATTTCAGATGTAAAAAATAAGTTGCTCGAGGATAAAGACCTTGTTGAGCATGAAAAATTAAATAATCTGTTTACACGTTATAACAATGCACTAAAAATAAATAATGCTTTTGATTATGATGATTTGATATATCAAACTTACATGCTTTTGAAACATCATCCGGAGATAGCAAAGGCCTATCATAAGCGGTACCGCTGGATTTCTATTGACGAATATCAAGACATTAATTTTGCACAGTACGCTTTGATGATGCAATTGATTTCAAGCGATACCAATGTATGCGCTATCGGCGATCCGGATCAGGCGATTTACGGTTTCAGGGGATCAGACTACAGGTATTTTTTACAGTTTTCACGAGATTTTGAAGGGGCGCGGACCGTCCATTTGAACAGAAATTATCGTTCAACTCAATCGATTCTGGACGCTTCTGACCAGATTATCTCAAAGAATAGCGAACACGATACTGAGACTAAATTATGGTCGGAAAACATTCATGAAGGCAAACTTGAAATAATCAGAACACCAACAGATAGATCAGAGGCGGAGACTATTGTGCACACGATCGAGGAATTGGTCGGAGCGACCAGTTTCTTTTCGATGGATTCGGGTCGCGTGAACGCCCATGAATCGATACAAGGAGTGGGTTTTAGTGATATCGCTGTTCTCTATCGTCTGCATGCACAGCTCCCTTCACTGGAAGAGGCGTTCCTGAGAGCAGGTATACCATATCAGGCGTTCGGCTCTGTACCGTTTTGGGAGATAAAGGAGGTCAGAGAGATCGTTTCGTACCTGCGAGTTTTAACTAATCCACATTCTGATATAGACCTTTATCGGATTCTATTCGTTCCACCTCGGGGTATTGGTGAGCATACGATTCGATCCTTGTTACGTTATCGGAATGCAAATGAAATATCATTATGGGATGCGATGAATAAGGTACATTTGATCAGTTCACTAAGTGAAACTCAGAAGATCCCGATTATCACGTTCACGGAGAAATTGACATCGCAGTTAACCACGCATCTAAATCTGACGCTGTATGAAATTATTGAAAATATTCTGAACGTTTTCGGTTTAAGAGCACACTTCCGGAGTGATGCTAAACGAACGTATTACTGGGATCTCATTTTAAAGCATGTGCGGACTGTTCAATCATCGCTTCAGGAGTTTCTAGAGGATCTTTCGTTGCAGGTGGAGACGGATTACTACGACAGCAGGGCTGAGAAGGTAGCGCTGATGAGTTTGCATGCGGCCAAAGGATTAGAATTTCCGATCGTGTTTATCGCTGGATGCGAAGATGGTATCATCCCATTCATCAAAAAAAATTCCGACCACGTGGACATCGATGAAGAGAGACGTCTGTTCTATGTGGGCATGACCCGAGCGAAATTAAAACTATTTCTTATCTATTCCAATAGCAGGTTTTTATTCGGCGAGCATCGGAGCAGTGTACCGTCGCGATTTTTATCTAATATTGAAGAAAAATTAAAAGAGTATCGTCGAGCACAGCTGAGAAAGAAAAAAGCAAATTTTCAGGACGAAGAGGATAATCAGTTATCACTGTTTTAAACTTAACATCACGTTAAAGAAGAGCATATTTTCATTGTCGACTCTATCTCAACCCCCGGACTTTTTGCATGTAAAACCCTGTTTCGTAAGATATGTGAGCAATAATTCCAGGTGATCCCCCTGAATCAGGATTTCGTTCACGTTAGCGGAGCCACCTGCGCCACAAAGTTTTTTCAGGCTGCTGGCGAGATCATGTAGTTCCTGAGTTGTCAGATCAAATCCTTTCAGCAATGTGACTGTTTTACCTTTCCTGCCTTTCCGTTCTACGGATATACGAATTATACCATCGCCGACGGTTTTGTCCGATTTTTGCTTGCAAATACATTCATTGATCGGATGGTTACAACCCGCACAGATTCTTCCTGTAAGCGTCGAATAGACGGTAACTGAATTTTTCATCAAATTCCTTTTTTCGTCAATGCATTTTATTGATCAGGTCGTATTTTAATTTTTTTAAATTATCTGAGAGACTGATTTTATAGATATGTGGATTAAGTAAACGCTTGTAAGTCGTATCCAGTTTATTTAATTCATCGATCGCGAAACGTTGGATATCGAAGAGCGATTTACCGGCCGTTTCTCTTTTTTCTCCGCTCAGGACTGGTTCTAACAGCCTGATGGCGTAAGCATAGTCTGTCAATTCGAAGAAGGAAAATTCGATTGTCGGATGATTGAATCGAATTTTAGCTTTGGCCGATATCTGCGACAGCAGCTTCTGTTCCTCTTCCTCGAGGTAGATGAGATCGGCGATCATGTTATTGTATTGATCGAAGAAGCGCATTACATTTTTAATCCCGGGATTGGACATTTTTTCCGGATTGTTTGTAATTTTGATACATGGTTCGTAGACCTGGTCAGTTTTTTTAGCTACTATTTTATACACACCAGTTAATGCAGGATCGGTATCGCCGGTAACCAGTTTTGTCCCGACTCCCCATGCATCGATCGGGGCTCCATCTTTTATCAATTGTGTAATAATCCATTCGTCCAGTTCGTTAGACGCATAGATTTTAGCTTCCTTTAGATCGTTTTTATCGAGTTCTGTCCGTGCTTTTTTGCTTAGATATTCAAGATCACCGCTATCCAGTCGTATCCCGAAGTGACTATGTCCCTGTGCCTTTAGCTTTTTGAAGACCTGTATGGCGTTGGGTACTCCTGAGTTCAGGGTATCATAGGTATCGACAAGGAGGACGCAGTTATCAGGGTACATATCCGCATAGGTTTGGAACGCCTCAATTTCGCTATTAAAGCTCATGATCCAGCTATGAGCCATGGTACCGCTGATAGGTACCTTATACAGTTTACCAGCGAGGACATTGGATGTTGACGAAGCACCGCCGATGACCGCAGCGCGTGTGGCGGATAAAGCTCCATCCATACCCTGGGCTCTGCGGAGGCCAAATTCTAAAATTTTCCCTTCGTTTGCTGCCAGGTTGATTCTCATAGATTTTGTGGCGATAAGCGTTTGAAAATTTATAAAGTTAAGCACCATGCTTTCGATTAGCTGTGTTTCGAGTAGTGTTCCGTGAACACGGAGTATAGGTTCATTGGGGAAGACGACACTTCCTTCGGGTGCAGCATAGATATCCCCGGTGAACTTGAAAGTTCGAAGATAGTCGAGGAAGCCCGTTGAGAATATTCCTGTCGATTGCAGATAGTGTATATCATCATCGCAAAATCTCAGTTCAGAAATCAGATCGAGTAATGGATCGAGACCGGCGAATATGGTGAATCCGCTTTGATGAGGTTGACGTCTGAAAAACATGTCGAAAACTGCCAACGAATTTTGTTTATGCAGGAAGTATCCCTGCATCATGGTTAATTCATACAGATCGGTAAGCAAGGCCAGTTTATTTGTCTGGTACATGTTACAGGTTCTCCGAATGGATGATGTTAACGTTTTTTGATCGCATCTGTTCTAGTGATTGCTCAATATTACCTTCGGGAACACCGACTCCCCTGCATGCATCGATGACGACGTATGTTTCGAAACCGCATTCGATTGAGTCGATCGCCGAATAAAAGACACAATAATCGGTCGCCAAACCGGCGATGAAAACTTGTTCAATATCAAGACCCTTCAGGTAACCCTTTAGACCGGTTTTTAATTTCTTGTCATTATCTTGAAAGGTGGAATAGGAATCGACGTGGGGGTGGGTGCCCTTGCGAACGATGATGTCCAATTCATCGATATTCAGATCGTTATGGAAGTCGGCTCCTTTTGATCCCTGAACACAATGAACAGGCCAGAGCACCTGCTGTATGCCGTATAAATCGATCGTGTCATAGACGTGCTTGTTATGATGATTGATGGCGAACGATTCATGGTCTTTAGGATGCCAATCCTGTGTACCAACGACTCTATCGAACCTGGGCATGATTCGATTGATGATAGGGATAACCTCGTCTCCTTGTGCAACGGCGAGTTTACCCCCGGGGCAGAAATCGTTTTGTATATCAACGACAAGCAATGCGTTTTTATTTTTTCTTATCATGTTGCTACCTCGATGAATGGTATTAGATATTGAATTGATTATGTCAGATGACCTGTCTCAAGAGTCACATTGCTAAAAGATGTTCTTTTTAAGAATATAGAGTAATAAAGAATAAAAGTCAATAGCAATTGACTTAAAACTTTGCACCATTGATATCATACGCTTAATGCAGGGGCGAACGCTATCTGTTGTTATTGACAAGGGGGGATAATCGATTCTTCGACTCATTGAAGTCGACATAAAGTGGCCTTCTTGCTCGCGATCGTCGGTAGTAGAGAGGCAAAAAGCTATTGACTTTAATGTTTAAAATATTTATATTTGATTCTATATTTATGCGAGAGTGGCGGAACTGGTAGACGCGCTAGACTTAGGATCTAGTGTCTAATCGACATGGGGGTTCAAGTCCCCCCTCTCGTACTCATTTTTAGTAATAATAGGAGTAAGTATTGGACGTCAAGATAGTTGATAAGAGTAATTGGGAGAAGATAATCGAAGTCACCGTCCCTTATGATGATCTGGTTGTTGATATCGATGCAAAATACAATGATTACAAGAAAAATATTAAGTTGGAAGGTTTCCGCAAGGGAAAGGTCCCAGTCAATCTGATCAAGCAGATGTTCGGTAAAGAGATCGAGGCGCAGGTAGCGGAGGAAAAGATTTCCGATATTTTATCGGAGATCAGTAAGAAGAATGAGTTTATACCTATTTCGTCGGCAAAGATAGAGGATTTTCAGTTCAACCGCGAGAAAGGGTTGGCGTTTAAGGCGTTATTAGAGATCGTACCCAGTATCGAGCTACAGAAATATAAGGATTTTAAATTAGAGAAAAAGGTTTATCAGGTTGATGATGAAGATGTAGCTACTGCGCTGGAGAGTATCCGTGAGCAAAACGCGATCGTCGAAAACATCGACGATCCGGCTGAAGTCGGTCATTTTGTGGTCGCCGATTTCCAAAAGCTGGATCGAACAGGAGTTCCAATCATTGGTGAAAAATATGATGATCGATATTTTCAATTGATAGAGAATACGAAACATGAGGAGCATCATCTTACGGATCAATTAGTCGGTGCGAACATTAACGAAACGCGTCATGTTAATCTGCCGGCTACAACTCAGGATGGGAAGGAATCGATTGAAAAGTATTCAGTAACGCTGAAAGAGATCAAGAAGCGAAGCCTTCCTGAGTTAAATGATGAATTTTCCAAAGATCTGGGAGATTTCGAAAATTTAGACGATTTAAAGGCGAGAATCAGAGAGGATTTAGCAAGGCGTTTCGATCAGGAATACAATGAACTATTCGAACAGGCCATAATAACCGAAGTGGTTAAGTCGCACGATTTCACCGTGCCCGAGCCGATGATTCACAATTATCTTGATTCGTTGGTAGAGAATGTTAAGAAAAGGAGCAAAGAAGCGGTCGATGAGCAGGCATTGCGCAGCGAGTACCGGGGTGAAACGATCCGGAGAATCAAGTGGATGTTGATACAGGATGAGATCGTGAAGGCAGAAAATTTATCGATTTCTGACGATGAGATTAACGATCACATCGAAACGTTGGCTTCTAATCCACAAATGGATGCTATTAAAGTCAGATCATATTACCGCAAGCCAGAACATCTCAACCACCTGAAGGATGATTTGCTTGAGAGAAAGGTGATTAAGTTTATTGCTGATCAATCCAAGGTAAAAGAGAAGAAAGTAACCAGGAAAGATTTACAAAAAAAATCAGATTTAATCGTATAGAGATTTAAGGAGTAGACGATGAGTTTAGTACCTATTGTAATAGAGCAAACAGGGCGTGGAGAGCGGGCGTACGATATATTTTCACGTCTGTTGAAGGAAAGAATTGTATTCATCGGTTCAGCGATAGATGACGTGGTCGCGAGTCTTGCGATCGCGCAGTTACTATTTTTAGAAGCCGAAGATCCTGAAAAAGATGTTTTTATGTATATAAATAGTCCTGGCGGATACATAACCTCGGGTTTGGGTATTTATGACACGATGCAATATATACGACCCGATGTTGCCACGATTTGCATGGGACAGGCCTCCAGCATGGGTGCTTTATTATTGGCAGCCGGAGCGAAAGGTAAGCGAGCCGCGTTACCGCACTCACGCATGATGATCCACCAGCCATGGGGAGGCGCTCAGGGCCAGGCATCGGATATCGAGATACAGACAAATGAAATTTTAACGATGCGCAAAGAATTGAATAAAATTCTTGCTCATCATACGGGTCAGAAGGTTGAAAAGATAGCCAAAGACACGGATCGAAATTATTTTATGTCAGCCGAAGAATCGTTGAAATATGGATTAATTGATGAGATCATGATCCGTAAAACGGATACGGTTAACAAGAAATAATCGAGGAATTAATGGATAAATTTGATAAAAAGAGGGACCGATTATTTATCTGTTCCTTCTGCGGAAAAAACTCGCATCAAGTCGACAGCATTGTGACGGGTCCCGGTGTCTATATATGCAACGAATGTGTGAAGAATGCCAGTGATATCATTAAGGACGACCTGAATCGGCGCAGGTCGTTAGAGGAATACAAGACGCGAACGCCGCAGGAGATCAAAAATGAACTGGATAAATTTATCATTGGTCAGGATCAGGCGAAGCGGGTCATCTCGGTGGCCGTATACAACCATTACAAGAGAATAGAAAATTTAGACAAATGGGATGATGATGTCGAAATAGAGAAGAGCAATATTTTACTGATCGGGCCGACGGGTACGGGCAAAACGTTGATGGCCAAGACACTGGCTCGTTTTCTGCATGTCCCATTTACGATTGCCGATGCCACGACTCTCACTGAGGCAGGTTATGTCGGTGAAGATGTCGAAAATATTCTGGTGAGACTCGTTCAAGCTGCGGATTATAATATCGAGAGGGCGGAACGAGGTATTGTGTATATCGATGAGATCGATAAAATCGCCAGGAAAAATGGAAATCCTTCTATCACGCGAGACGTCTCGGGTGAAGGCGTACAGCAGGCGTTATTGAAGATTCTGGAGGGTACTGTTGCTTCTGTACCACCCAAAGGAGGTAGAAAACATCCTGAGCAGAATCTGATCAACATCAATACGAAAAACATCCTTTTCATCTGCGGTGGTGCTTTCGAAGGACTGGAGAAGATAGTAGCAGCGAGAACGAATAAGAAGCTTCTCGGATTCGGAGCTGATATCAAATCGAAAAAAGAGATGACCATCAGTGAGATGCTGGAAGAGCTGCAACCCGAAGATATGATGCAATACGGATTCATTCCTGAATTTATAGGCCGATTACCGGTGTATGGCATTTTCAACGAACTAAGCGAAGACGTATTGTTAAAAATTTTAGTGGAACCGAAGAACGCCATTATCAGGCAGTATAAGAAACTGTTTGAGCTTGATGGAATTGCGCTCGAATTTCAGGATGATGCGCTAATAGCTATCATCGAAGAAGCTAAAAAACGCAAGACCGGTGCGAGAGCTCTTCGATCGATACTCGAAGAGAGGATGACTCATATCATGTTCGATCTGCCCTCTAAAAAGGATTATGTTCAGTGTATCATTTCGAAGGATGTGATTCTGGAGAAAAAAGAACCCAATTATATTAAAAAGAAGATAAAAAAAACAGCCTAGGATAAGATCCCATAAGCGATGAATGTTTTTATAGCGTTATTAATATTTGCTGGCGTATATATTCTATTTTCGGTTATTATACTGATCATTAATTGGTTAGCTGAGAGGAACAAATAATCGTTTAGAGCATAATGAAAGTAATTTCAGCTGATTTCATTAAGAGCATTGCAACCATAGAACAGATCCCTGCGAAGAACCTCCCCGAGATAGCGTTTGCCGGCAGGTCCAATGTCGGTAAATCTTCCCTCATAAACTGTATGTTAAATCGTAAAAAGCTTGCTATGACGAGTTCAACACCGGGAAAGACCCGTTTGATCAATTTTTATGAAGTGAACGGAACGATCTATTTTGTAGATTTACCGGGTTATGGTTACGCCCGTATTAGTCAGCAGGAACGTCATAGCTGGAAAAAATTAATTGAGAATTACATTCTGCAGAGCATCAACCTCAAGGGAGTCATTCATATCATCGATTCACGGATCGGTCCAACACATCTGGACCTGGAGATGATTCGATGGTTGAATTTCATAGAGCGGCCTGTGGTTGTCGTTGCTACGAAAGCGGACAAATTACCGAGGAGTAAGTTGCAAACGTTGATGCATCAATATCAAAAGACAATACAGGAGATCGTCGATCTGCCGTTACTCACTTTCTCGGCTGTAAATAAATATGGCAAGCAGGAATTATGGCATCAAATAGGGAAATTATCTTCACTATAAACCAAGCGAACCCCTTGTTGTTCACTGCGGGTCCTGTCATGGTGCCGGGCAGGGTTCAGGCGGCACTCAATCGCCCCATGATATATCACCGAAATGCCGAATTCATACGAATCTATGAGATGGTCGTCGAGGGGCTGAAAGGGTTGTTGGGAACGAAGGATTACATTTTTCCGTTATCGGCGTCCGGAACAGGGGGAATGGAAGCAGCACTATTGAACTGTACGTCCCCGGGAGACCGTGTGCTGGTGGTCGAACAGGGTAAATTTAGTTCTCGCTGGGTCACGATGTGCCGCGTTTTGGGACTCGAGGTATCGACGTTGACTTTATCCTTGAAAGAGAGCATCGATGTGCATCGGTTAGCCAATCTATTAAAACATGAACACGGGGTCAAGGCGGTTGTCATTGTACATTGTGAAACCTCCACGGGTGCATTGAATGACATTGAGCAGATCGCGCATGTGGTTCGGAACGCTTCCGATGCGCTGCTGATCGTCGATGCGATCTCGACATTTGGTGTGCTACCCATTAACATGGACCAATGGGGCATTGATGTGATCGTCTTCACGTCGAACAAAGGACTAATGAATCCACCCGGAGTAGCATTTATCGCCTTAAATCATCGAGCATATTCGATCGCGCTAAACCAACAACGGAGCTATTATTTCAGTTTCTTAAATGCCTATAAATCGTATCAAAACGGAAAAGGTTCTCCATTTACCCCCTCCATTCCGCTGTTTTTGGGTGTGGCTTGTACGATTGAGATGTTTAATGAGATCGGTTACGATCATTTTTTATCTCAGCACCACAAATTAGCTGATGCATTCAGACAGCTAATGCAAGCGATTCGCCTGAGTATTTGGCCTGAAAATCCCTCGGATTCTGTGACGGTAATCGAAATGCCATCTGAGCTTGATGGTGTTCAAATGTGTGATCGTTTGAAGTCGAAACATCATCTTATATTATCCAAAGGTCAGGGCGATCTGTTGCATAAAATGATTCGAGTTGGCCATTTTGGGATTATTGATCTAAGTTCGTATCGCTATCTCATATCATCGCTAATCGATACTCTATCAGAATTTGGTTTTGAAACAGGAGCACAGGATGTACTGATCAGGTTTGAGAAACACGCTGACGATTTATTTACCTCAAATCAATGACTACTTCTGCGGTATGAATATGCTGTATCATGTCTCCTTTTAAAAGAATGGATTTTCTGTAATTTACTAAAAAAAGTTATGACTGGGAGAGTAATTTCGAGCCAGGTGGTCATTAAAATGCAGTGCTACCACGAATGCCGATTACCATTTAGTTAAAAACAAAAGTCGATAAAAGACGTATAAGACATGTAAACACGACATCATAAAGATTGAATATTTTCGACATAACGCTTTTTTTCAAAGCATGTAGGTAACGTTCATGACACGCATTTTACTCGTAGAAGATGATATTAATACCCTGACCGGGCTGATTGAGATCTTGACGGATGAAGGGTATGAGGTGAAAGGGGTCGACCGAGGATCATTGGCTCTCGATCTGCTTAACCGTGAAGATTTTGAGATCTTATTGACCGATTTCAAGTTACCGGACATGACAGGTCTGGAATTGTATGAGAAGTCATTGAAATCGGCAGATTCCATGAAGACGATCATCATGACGGCGTACAGTTCGATCAAAGATGCTGTTGAATCGATGAAGAAAGGGGTATATCACTATTTAACAAAACCGATCAACCTGGATGAGTTATTTATCCTTTTGAAGAAGGCCATTCAAGAACAGAAAATGGAACTCGAGAATCTCGAGTTGAAGGATCAGATCAAAACAGCATTTCGATTCGAAAATATGATCGGGAATAGTGAAAAGATGCAGCAGGTTTACCGGGTCATTACGAAAGTTGCTCGCAGCAACGCAACGGTGTTGATACGCGGGGAAAGCGGGGTGGGAAAGGAGCTAGTAGCTCGGGCGGTACACTACAATAGCACACGTTCCCAATATCCTTTTGTCGAGATCAGTTGCGCCTCATTACCGGAGACATTGTTGGAGAGCGAACTATTCGGTTATGAAAAAGGTGCGTTCACCGGCGCAGTCGCACGAAAAAATGGCCGGTTTGAAGTGGCGGATAAAGGCACGATATTCCTTGACGAGATCGGTGATATCGCCGAGAGCATTCAGATCAAATTATTACGCGTACTGCAATCGAAAGAAATTTCCCATTTAGGGGGGACGAACGCGATAAAAATTGATGTACGTGTAATCGCCGCGACCAATAGAGATCTTGAGAAAGCCGTTTCTAATGGGCGGTTCCGCGAGGATCTCTATTATCGGCTCAATGTGATTCCGATTTATATTCCACCCCTGAGAGAGCGTAAGGACGACATTCCGCTACTCATAAACCATTTTCTAAATAAATTCGTTCACGAGAATAATAAGTGGGAGTTGAAGTTTTCGGAGGAAGCGCTGGATTATTGTATGAAGTATGATTGGCCCGGGAACGTTCGAGAGCTTGAAAATGCCATTGAAAATGCGGTTGTGCTGTCCGATGGTAATTCGATTATGGTGGAAGACTTGCCAATGACAATCTACTCGACGTCGGTGCAACCTGTCTCCGCTGAGCTTATCGGTTTGGATGAATCATTGAAGAAGAAGATGCAAGATTCAGAGCGAATTATCCTGAAGAACGCGATTCAGAAAACGGGGGGAAATAAATCCAAAGCAGCGAAGATACTGAAGATTAGCTTAAGGACGATGCGATATAAAATTCAGAAATACCATTTATGATAGGGATACATGATCGAAATTGGATAATCCTGATGATGTTGTAAAATTTGTTGCTGATTCCATGTTAGGGCGTCTGGCGAAATGGTTGCGCATTTTGGGGTATGATACACTCTATGATGCGGCGATGGCTGATAATGAACTTTTTTTCATCGCTCATCTCGAGAAGCGAATTTTGTTGACGCGAGATGGAGAACTAGCACGCAGAATGAATCCGAGGTATTGCACATTTATACATTCCGATCACGTAAGAGAGCAAGTCAAGCAGGTTTTAGTGGAATATGGGCTTAATTCAGAAGACCATATTTTCACACGATGTACTTTATGTAACGGCCCCCTGATCGATATCACCAGGGAATCTGTTAAAGGCAGGGTTCCTGATTTTGTATACGCGGTAACAGATAAATTTGTCTATTGCAGTCACTGTGATAAAATTTACTGGCCTGGTAGTCACTTAAAAGGAGTGAGACAGATTCTAAATGAAATTCGTGAAACCGACACCTGAAGAGATCCGTGAAGAAAATAGTAAATTAAGGCGCATTCGTTTCATCGTCGATCTGACCGCAGCGATCCTGATGCAAGGAAACCTGACGCTGTTCGAGGCAATTACGTTGGTCGATAATACAAAAAAATTTGTCCTCAGCCAGTATCCGGATAAGGAAGATACGTACGACTTAATCTATAAACCGCGTTTTGATCGTATCATCAGGGAATCGTTGGAGAGAAACTAATTTTCCGGAGTATATTTCTGTTACTCCCTGGTCAACGTCTGCACTAAACCTGCGATGGATTCGCACATAAAGTAAAGTCTGATTGGGGTCGTTTTATTCAGCTCCATCTCGACCAAAACGAGATGGAGCTTGTTCCACGCGAATTCGGTTCGTTAAAGCTGTTCAGTCGCTTAAATTTTATTGATGGACAGTGCAAAGAGTGTCAACTGATATCGTACTCGTACATACGGTATGTCTTATAGATCGTCGCACCCATTCTTTCCAATGCCTTATTCATCGGTACATTATTTTCCAGGATCCAGCTTGCCTCGCCATCGGTAATACCCTTCGATCTTCCTACTGTCAATGTATCGTAATAGAAGACAGCGTCGATACCCTGATGACGATGTTCTTTCAGGACGCCCATCAGTGGAACACGTCCGGATGTGATCTTTCGTTTATACCATAAGATCTTGATCAATCCGCATGGGAATAATCTCCCGTTAGCTCTCCTGATAGCCTGGTTCATATCAGGGATGCACACGGAGAATCCGACCGGACCGTGTTTGTCTTCGGCGATGAAAAAGAGGTCTTTATCGATCACTGGCTTCATCTCGTTGGCGAGGTGGAGAATCTCCTCTTCGGTCATGGATACAGATCCCCAGTTTTCCTGCCAGGCTTCGCTGAGCACGCGATGCAATCCCTTGATCTCGCCCTCCAAATTTTTGATATCGATGGTACGAAAAGTATAGTTGGGATTTTGTTTCGCTTGATTTGCGCGTTTCTCGATCACTTCGGCGAATTGATTTTTACTAAATAGTTTGTAAGCGTACATATCTGTTGCTTTTTTAAAACCGTATGTTTCAAGTAAAGCCGAATAGTAAGGGGGATTATGGGTCATCATGATCGAAGGAGGCGAATCGAAACCGTCGATCAAGAGACCACATTCTTCGTTTACCGAAAACATCACGGGTCCTCGCATACTGGTTAAGCCCTGATTCTGTAACCATTTTACAGCGGCGTCGAGCAGTGCATTAGCGACCTCCTGGTCGTTGATGCATTCGAAGAATCCCCAAAAACCGACCTTGTCGTTATACTTTCTGTTGTGATTCTTGTTTTCATGCGCTGATATTCGTCCGACCAGCTCACCGTCCTTATAGGCAAGGAATAATTGTACTTGTGAATGTTTAAAATACGGATTTTTGTGAGGATTAAGAAAGTTCATCCGATCAATAATCAAAGGTGGCACCCATTGGGGGTCGTCCTTATAAATCTTCCACGGCAGTTTTACAAATTCTTTTGTTTCCTTACGCGTTGTAACCGGTTTAATGACGATGCTCATGCTACATCCCTCCTTATAAAAGTCTATACAATATATTAATTTTCATATAAGATCGCAAGTAAAAATTCGATCCGTACAAGGCAATAAAAAAAATGTTGACTATGAAAAATATTTTATTATTTTTAGGACATTCGATCAGACATTTGACGTCATCGGATTTCGTATTTTTTAGTGACCTTTTTCTATATGATGTTAACCTGTGTTTTCAAAATATAGTAATGTAGTCGGGCGATTATTATTGAACTGAAATCTTTTTTAAGCGTAAATTGTATTGTGACGAAATGATTGATAATTTCCCGATCGAATTGATAACTTACTGAAAAGGAATTAAAACGTATGGTTCATCTGTCAAAAAGGGATAGACATCATTTTTACAAATTAGCGAACTTCGAACTTCAACAGAGTGCAGTGAATGATGGTGTTATTACTGCTGACGATATATTAGGCGATCTCGATTCAAAACAAAGGCCACATCTGTTTTTGGATTTCTATTCAATTGATGGGATGCGTAAAGCATTGGAAGAGTACGGTGTCTTTAAGACATTGAAGCGAAGAGGATTTGAACATATCGAACTATCGATCGATACTCAAGATCCTTACAGTCACAAATTTAGAGCGTACTTCGATGAGAAAGTCCCTGAAAATTTACTCTGTGAAGCATACTTCCGCAAGAAAAATTACATTGCTAAACCCATGTTCCCATCATCGATCCAGGGGGAGAATTTTTTGTTCATCGTGATCGAATGGCTGACGCTGCAGGATCCGACGCAGCAATTTACAGCACATCGACGAGCGCTTCCAGGCCAGAAATATCCTGGATTACGTATCGGGAGAAAAGTACTGGTCATATTAATCAACATGTGTCTGCGTTTAAGAGCGGATGGTCTTCTTAATATCCCTGAACATTACCATAATGCCGCATTCTATGGTCGCTATTTCAAATATTTCAATCCACATACCGAAGGCTTTTTCCAGGCTATCAGGAGAGATTTGAGCCAAATGGGTATCTATAAGTTGACCTGGGCCATCGAGCTTGAATGTCTGATCGAGCACAGGACTGGTGAATACTGGAAGTGGTTTACCGATGAACAGATTTTACCGGTCAGTATGAAGATGGAAAAATACTTTAATTCCAAAGAATACATTGAAAAAGTCGAAGAAGCGAGTCAGTCGGTAAGTTTTCGAATTGATGAGGATAAGTTCAGGGAATTAGGGTCAGACTATATAAAAGATGAGCCGATAGA
>JAFGOE010000064.1 GCA_016926625.1 Candidatus Zhuqueibacterota bacterium | reverse complement strand
GGATTGGGATAATTCTGCCTTAAATCAAAAGCTTTCGGATTGTTGGGAGCAGGTGGATTTTCAATTCGTACGGCTGGCGAGGCGTATTCATACGCTCCCATGTCGATGACCGGGATACCGTTGCTATCGCCGTCCTTGATTCTGATGTTACCGCAGAGATCATACGGCGGAAGGTTCAGACCTACGGTGTCCGGATCACCCGCGTCGATACAGGGCGAATCGCTACGCAAGCGAAAGTCCCCCGCCGTAGTATCGACAAACATTGGTTCCAAATTCATGACGACCAGGGTATCGAAACCACCTTCAATATTCGAATAAACTATTTCAGGCGTGCTCTCAAATCCGCCAACACTGGCGTATCTGTCACTTTTTTTATTATGCCAGATGATGCAGTTGCGGATCACTGGGGCTGACTGGATAAAATAAAGAGGATTGTTTCTCCCGGTTGCACCGTTCTGAGTGACGGTGCAGTTGATGAGCTCTAAATCTGAATCCTGGCATCCGATGCCGCTGCCACCGGAATAACTAATATTGTTGGAAATTTCGCAACCGATAATTCTTGCTTCCGTATCGGCTAATCCAATGCCACCGTAGCATGATGTGACCTGGTTATGATGAATTTTACAATTAATAATGGTCACCCTGCCAGTGGATTGAATAGATGAAATTCCCCCTCCCCAGCCATTGTTATTATCCATGGCAGTCGCCGTATTAAACATGATCTCACAAGCATATACGGTGGACCGACTCCCTCTAAGATATATTCCTCCACCAATTGGATTGGAGCCTTCAATCGCGTTGTTCCTGACAATGCAGTTGCTTATGAACGGACTGGACGACTCGATATAAATTCCACCTCCATAGTTCGTTTTTCCGTTCCTGATCGTAAAACCGATAAGCATCGCCGTTGAATCTTCATGATTTTTGATGGTGACGACGGGACCGTTTGCTGAGCCATCGATAATCGTCTGTGAGATCAGAGTCGTGTCGCGCGTCGTTAAGAAGAGCGAAGCGACGACAATATTTTTTCCTTTAAAATTGATGTTTTCGAAATAGATGTTTGGATCCACCAGCACCGAATCAGTATGCGCCGACGCATTGATCGCCTCCTGAATTGAGCCGTAATTGCCGGGCACATGATGCACGGTGGCTTGCAGTGGTATGGCATATAGTAAAAATAACACGAATAAGAGTGGAGTCTTTTTCATACTGAGGTCCTCCTGTTTTATTGATTAATTAATATGACCTTACGATACGATATCATCGCACCGATACTGAAAAATGAGATAGAATCGTGAGGATTAACAAAAACCGGACGATAGAGAGTCCTGTATGAAAGTGATCATGCAACGAATCGGCGTCGATTTAAAAAAAATGCACATAAAAACCGGATGTGAGATATGCTGAACAGGCTATGAGAAAGAGTGATCATATCGCAGTCAGACTTACGCTCATCATTGTGAGCGCATTGAAAGATCATCTATAGCAAAATAACCTATAAGCGAGCTACAGCTAACATTAGCCAGGAGGGCGGACGCTTGTTTGGTTCGATGCTAGCCTTGTCGTTTCTGTATCCGAAAGCGATTACTGAATGTAGTGGAAGAGGAGTGTGATTTGTGAACGGATTTCTTCGATCCTATATTTTACTGAAAGAACTGAATAAACTTCAATAAAATATAATTCTATTTATGGCATTTGTCAATAAAAATTATCGATTAATTGCAATTAAATGCAATTTTTATATGTAAATATTAAGGTTATGTTATATTTTGATGAATTTTGCTGTAGAATTATCACGATGTTATTACATACGCCCGTTTCAGCGTATTTTCTGTTGATCGGCTTTCGGATGATTTAAAAAAATTAAAATTGTACTTGACTTTATACAAAATTATATATAAATTTGATCATAATCGTAAGCAAAATTCAATTACAATCGATCAATTTTATGAATTATCGTATTCTCGAAGGGTTCTCGAAGGGGAGGATCCAGATTATCGCGGGACAGCGGGGCGTGCTGAAATATAACACGGTACAAACGGCGGTCGATTTTATTAAGAAGCACACCGGGATCGAAGAGCATGCTATCTTTACATTCGATCTCGATGATATCCTGATTCGACTCAATTTCGAAGAGAATTTTGACTCTTTTCAGCATGAACTCGAACGTGCGATCGGCCATAAACTGGAATCCATCTCGCTGCCTACCTACCTGATCTTCAACCAGGTGGAAAACGCCCGAAATCTCTTTCCGTTTATCGCGAAGTTGAAAACGATCAATCCTCAGCACATCCGCATCATGCTCACCAGCTCTATCGATCTGAGGAACGATCCTGATTATGCGACCTGTTTTTCGTTCATGGCCGATATTCATTCCGTCTATCCGCCCACGCTCGGAGATGTGATGAATTCGAGAGGGATCACCCTTCCCGAATCCTCGACTATCGCGTCCATCGCCAACGGCCAGATCGATCGATCTATATTCGCCGAAAACAGCGAGCCGATGAAAGACCATCGGTCCGATATTACAGCCATTATTAAAGAATACCTGCTAAACGGCGGCCAGCATCTGATCGATAATGTATCCGAATCCGTGCGGCTCTCCCTGAAGGACTATTACGAGAACATTCTCCTCGCCGTGTACCAGTTGACCGAACTCAAGAAGTTCGATCAGATACTGCGGATCCTGGCATCGCAGAACGGCAATATGCTCAATCTGCTTAAGATGTGCGATACCTACAACATCAATCGAAATACCATGCGGAAATATTCCGGCATTCTGGTGGATACGTTTATGATCGACTACGTACACCCGTTCCTGAAAGCCAGGGTCGATAAACCCATCATGCGATCGCCGAAAATCTATTTCTACGATAACGGACTGGTCAATCATCTCAATGGCATCGACTCATTCGATATGCTGGAGAACGCGAACGGCTTTCAAAGTAATCTCGACGCTATGCTCTATGCCAATCTGAAGGCGATAATGGCGGATGACGGAAAACATGAGGACATTAAGTTTCTCCGCGACTATCAGAATCATGAGCTGGATTTCCTGCTGAACACGCCCAACGGGTTGGTCCCCGTGGGTATATGCATGGATGCCGATACGCGCAAGGAGAAAATAAAGACATTTCGCTATTATCTGAGATATTGTCAGCAGATCTATCACGGGATTATCTTCACGAATCAGGATGAGATCGAATGCATCGATATGAAGAAATCGAAACTGTATCTGCTGCCGCTGTGGATGATGTGGTAAGAAAATCGATGCCGCTCATCATTGAGAGAATAGAGCGGTTGAATAAATTTAATACGTTTTTATCTGCCTGAAACCGGCCCGCTGTTATACCCTGCACCGTACGCTGCGGGTCGGCAGGGGGTGAAAGCTCAGGAAAGAATCTAAAACCGTGTGTTTTGAAAGCGTCGTGTACGATAAAACGATGCAAAAACGAGTTACTCATAAGCAGGTAAATGAAATTTTAACATAGTCGAAGGAGTATGTCGTGGCTCTGAAGATCGTAGTACTGGTGAAACAGGTCCCCGATACCAAGCGGATCATCGCCGATGCCATGAAAGAGGATGGGACAGTCAACCGGCAGGCGCTGCCTGCGATATTCAATCCCGAGGATCTGAACGCCCTGGAGCTCGCCCTGTCGATCAAGGACCAGCGAGCAGCGGAACTATCCGTCCTGACCATGGGACCTCCCGCCGCTGCGTCCGTGCTCAGGGATACGTTGTTTCGCGGTGCCGATCGGGTCTTCCTGATAACCGACCGTAAATTCGCCGGCGCGGATACGCTGGCCACGTCCTATACCTTAATGAAAACCATTGAAAAAATATGTCCTGATTTCGACCTGATCGTGTGCGGCAGACAGGCCATTGATGGCGATACGGCGCAGGTGGGACCGCAGATCGCCGAAAAACTCAAGGTGCCCCAGGTCTCTTATGTCGAGGCCATCGAAAACATAGAAGACGGCCACTTGATCGTCAAACGGATGATCCAGAACGGCGCCGAATGGGTGCGGTCGAGAATGCCGGCATTGCTGACAGTCGTCGACAGCGCGAACACACCTCGTCCGCCTAAAGCAAAGCTGATCATGAAATATAAATACGCATCCTGTGAACTCGAGTTAGACGAATTGATAGGGAAATTCCCTGAATTCAAGGACAAGGATGAGTTGCGACAGTATCTGGTGCAAAAGGATCTGTACATCCCTGTCATCACCGCGGATGATCTGGACATCGATCCCGAACGCATCGGCATGAACGGTTCACCCACCAAGGTGAAAAAGATCGACCGCGTCGTCCTCGCCGGCGGTGCGCTTAAGCTGTTCGAAAACACAGATCAATCCCTCCAGGAGATGATCCATGAACTGGTGGAGGATTACATTATAAGTTGATATTCTATTTAAAAGTGAATTTTAATTTGCAAATGCATTTATTACAATTTAACTGATTTAGAAAGTCAAGGTAAAGCGTTTTTGTAAGAAATTTATCTAAAGTCAAAATAAATATTAAAGGTGGGCTGTGGAGAGTGGCTCTGTGCCCTCTGTGCTCTCTGTGGTTAATAAAAAATAGTATCGAATAAAACAAATAGTTTTTGGGTGTAGGGAGTGGCTCTGTGTTCTCTGTGCCCTCTGTGGTGAAAAAATAAAATGTACAGGTTCCACATGTCAAATAATCCAAATAAAGAAGTCTGGGTCTTTATCGAACATCATCATCGTCAGATTCATGAGGTCTCCTTCGAGCTGCTCGGCAAGGCGAAAGAATTATCTCGTACCCTGAACAGCCGCGCGGCAGCCTTGCTGCTGGGCAGCGACACGAAGGATCTCATCAATGAAGTCAAAAAATACGGCGCCGACGCCGTGTATGTGGTCGACGCACCGGAGCTGGAGACGTATCGCACATTACCCTATGCCAAAGCTGCCTGTCACGTCATCCGCAGTCACAATCCGGAAATCGTGCTGTTAGGAGCCACGCATGTGGGCCGGGATCTCGCGCCGCGGATCGCCTCGGCTCTGGGGACGGGACTGACTGCCGATTGTACCGATTTAAAGATAGAAGATTATACCTTTCACGATGTGAACTATGAGAAGATACTCTATCAGATCCGACCCGCCTTCGGTGGCAATATCATCGCGACCATTGTCAACCCGGAACACCGTCCCCAGATGGCCACGGTTCGGGACGGCGTGATGCCGATTCCGGAGCCGCAGAACAAAAATAACGGTATTGAGGTGATCCCGCATGCCGTTACGTTCGATGATTCGGACATGGCCGTGGAGATTATAAAACAGGAGCTGGAGCCTAAGGATATCGATCTCAAAGCGGCGCCGGTCATTGTGGCGGGTGGTTACGGTGTGGGCAGCAAGGAAAATTTCAAACTTGTTAACCAGTTAGCCGAGGCTCTGGGCGCCGAAGTCGGTGGATCCCGGGCCGCGGTCGATGCCGGCTTCGTGGAGAAAGAGCGGCAGATAGGGCAGACCGGGACCACGGTGCGTCCTAAATTGTACGTCGCCGTCGGCATCTCAGGAGCTGTACAGCACACGGCGGGGATGAAGGACTCGTCAAAGATCATCGCTATCAACAGCGATCCCGACGCACCCATCTTCAAGGTCGCTCATTACGGGATCGTGGGCGATTTGAACGAAGTGCTTCCCAAATTGATCGATCATTTTAAAAAACATGATTCGTAAAAAGATAAACCTGAAGGTGTTTTAAGATGGAAAATTATTATCTGGATAATTCAGACATACAGTTTTATATGGATCACATGAACTTCGACGAAGTGATCGAACTCGTCGAGAAAAATTTCACGGAAAAGAACGAGTTCGACTACGCGCCTCGCAATATCGAAGAGGCCAAGGAGAATTACCATCTGGTATTGACTTCCCTCGGGGAGATATGCGCCGAGCAGATCGCACCGACCGCGGCCGATGCGGATGAGCAGGGAGCGCAGTTCTGGGAGGGTCAGGTGATCTACGCCCACGCCACTCAGAAGGCGATGAAGCTGCTCAAAGATGCACAGCTCATGGGATTCACCCTGCCGCGGAAATACGGCGGACTGAATTTCCCGGTCACCATCTACTCGATCGCCATCGAACTGGTGTCGCAGGCCGAGGCGGGACTGCAAAATATATTCGGACTGCAGGAGATAGCGGCGACGATCAGCGAGTTCGCCGATGAGGAGATTAAATTAAAATATCTGCCCCGGTTCAGCTCCGGAGAGATCACCGGCGCCATGGTGCTCACCGAACCCGAGGCCGGATCCGATCTGCAGGCCGTACAGTTAAAGGCGACCTATGACGAACAGGAAGATTGCTGGCGCCTGAAAGGGAGCAAGCGCTTTATCACCAACGGAAACGCGGACGTCGCCCTGGTGCTGGCACGGTCGGAATCAGGAACCACGGATGGAAGAGGATTGTCGATGTTCGTCTACGAACGCGACGATTCAGTCGTGGTCCGACGCATCGAAAACAAATTGGGAATTCACACCTCGCCCACGTGCGAACTGCAATTCAACAACACCAGAGCCGTTTTGGTAGGGAAGAGGCGGATGGGTCTCGTGCGCTACGTGATGGCGCTCATGAATGGGGCGCGACTCGGAATCGCCTGCCAGGCGATCGGGATCGCGCAGGCGGCCTACGACGAAGCGCTGAAATACGCCGAGGATAGGGAGCAATTCAAACGCAAGATCATCGACATGCCACCCGTATACGACATGCTCGTCAAGATGAAGATGAAGATCGAAGCAGCGCGCGTGCTCACCTACGAGACCTCACTCATCGTGGATAAAATGAAAGCCTATAACACCCTGGTTGAAGAGGGAGAAAACATTGATCCCGAAATCAAAAAACGAGCTAAACATTTCGAAGCCATGAGCGCTATCCTGACTCCACTGGCAAAATACTATGCGTCTGAAATCGCCAATCAGGTAGCTTACGATGCCCTCCAAATACACGGCGGCACCGGCTATATGCGCGAATTCAACGTCGAACGCCATTATCGCGATGCCAGGATCACCAATATTTACGAGGGCACCACACAGTTACAGGTCGTCGCCGCCATCGGTGGTGTCATCAAACGGACGCTCGATCCCGAGTACGAGCGACTGATGAATCTGATAAGCGATTCGAAGGAGAGCGAGTTCCTGCCACGACTGCGACAATGCCACCAGCAGCTGTTATCCGCCATCGATTATGTGAAGGAATTAGACGACGCCGACTATCAATCGTTCTACTCGCAAAATCTGGTCAGCATGGAAGCCGATCTCTATATAGCGCTGCAAATGATGTACTACGCTCGCTATGCCGATCATAAGCGCCTGATGGCCGCTCAGTTTCTTGAATTAGCAGAGAAAAATTTCCAACACCATCACGCTCTCGTCACCAGCGGCAATCGAACGATCATCGACAGGTACAAGCAAATACTCTATGAAACAGCATGAGAGGTTTACGTCAATTATTGTACTTGGTTTTGTATCAAGTAACATATATTGATGGCCGGGTAGAGGCAGGGCGATGTGCCCTCAGTGTCAAATAATGAATACATTTTTTTCACATGTACCAATGCTCAATTTCAGTCACTATTCTCAAGAATCTGTGCTAGTTAAATTTACGGTTGGGTGGTGGCTGGGCTCTGTGGCCTCGTTTTTTTCTATGTGCCCTCTGTGTTTTCTGTTGTAAAAAAAACTCATTTTTTTATCAAATTTATATTGCATTCACCCTTTTTTTTTTGTATATTTCCCGTCAATTAACGATACTATTTCAGCAAGATAACCTTAGCCGCTATAGTCAGTTAATTGCACTGAAAAAAATGAACTTTTATAAAGATTATCAATATAATAAAGTTGAAAAGATAATCGAAATT
>JAFGOE010000063.1 GCA_016926625.1 Candidatus Zhuqueibacterota bacterium | reverse complement strand
TTTTTTTGCTGATATAAAAAACCCCACCTGTGAAGGGTGGGGTAAACAGGCGTTTTTCTAATACAATCGATTAATTGTCAGTTTCAGTCTTCTTTGCGTCACTATCTTCGTCTACGGGTTCTTCGTCTAGATAAGCTTCACCGGTTTTCTCAGCGAATTCTTCTTTTACCGCCTCCAGTTCATCATATTTTTCTTTCAACTTATTATTGAATTCAGTTGCCTTTTCGATTATATCTTTGATATCGGTATTGGATGCGATCTTGTTGTCGTTTTCTTCCACAAGAAGCTGATAGACTTTTTTACCCAGTTCCAAATTTTGTCTCTCTATGTCTCGCTTTATTCCGATGATGTCGACTTTTATTTTACCGATCCTGGTGTATTCATCTGTTTTTTTTGCGACAACGGAAACACCTTTTTTAAACATTTTAGTTAAATCGTCCCAAACAGGCATATATAACCTCCTCTTAATTACCAACGCATCAATGTATGATTATTTATTTTATTATACTCAACATGCATGTTTCATGTTTCATACCTGATTAATTCAATGAACAATTCGGAAGATTAACTTTTCAGTAGCGAATCAAATAATCATTACCCTAAACTGCAGAATAATTTACAGATAAAAAGATCAAATGTCAAGGTAAAATATTAAATAATTATCTAAAAAACGAAAAAATTTAAATAAAAAAAGAAAATCGGTGCAACGAAAGACGGAGAATCGAATCGATCTAAAAATCCACCATGTCCCGGTAATATATGTGAGCTGTCCTTAATGGCCGCATCGCGTTTGAACAAGGACTCGATCAGATCACCAAGTTGTGAGCAGATACCGATCATGACGCCGATGGTAATGAAATTAAGGAGTGAGAAGGTGGAATGATAGAATAGCCGGATAATCAATACGGCGATGATCGCGAAGATGAAGCCAGCGACGGCACCCTCAACCGTTTTATTAGGGCTCACCGATGGGTAGAGTTTATGCCTCCCAAATTTTTTCCCGATGAAGTAGGCGGCGGTATCGCACATCCAGATGGTGCCAAATACGATGAATACCCAGATGGCGCCATGGTAATCGGGCAGATTATATTTAGCGGGCAACTGGCGTATGAGGATGAAAAAGTTAAACAGCAACGGCGGATAGAAGACGCCGGCCATAGTGGTTGCCACGTTCAGGATGGCGTTCGGATGTTTTCGAAACAATTCGATAAGCAGAACAAAAAGCAGCCCCGGGATGAGAGCGATCCACATGACCTCGACGCCATGTTGGTAAAATATCATCGATAAAATTATCGCCAGACCGATCCCCACTGTCTTAAGCGGAGATGCATTCTTCTTTTCGGCTAATTTGTAGAATTCAAATTGAGCCAGGCTGTTAATGATGAGCACGACCACAAGAAAATAGAGTCCGCCAAAGTAAACGGCTGAGAAGATGAGAGGGATACCCCATAAAGCAACCAGGACTCGCTGGGCAAGGCTTGATAGTTTCAAGTTAGAACCTCATTCGATTTCTAATTGGTTAATAATGTCCTGAATTCGATCAATTTTCATCTCGATACAATAGTTAGTTAAATCGTTTATAATCGTTTGACATACGGATGGATCGACGAAGTTGGCAGTGCCAATTTCCACTGCGGTTGCACCGGTGATCATGAATTCTGCCACATCACACGCATTCATTATCCCTCCGATGCCGATGAGAGGGATGGTGACGACTTTCGCGGCATCGAATAACTTAGCAAGGGCAAGTGGCTTAATCGCGGGTCCCGACAAACCACCCTTAATGCGAGCGAGTTTAGGTTTGCGGGAGTATGGATCCACTGCCATACCGACGTATGTGTTGATCAGAGAGATCGCGTCGGCACCAGCTTTTTCAGCGGCGAGGGCGATCGGTTCGATTTTAGTTATATTGGGTGTTAGTTTGACGATAACGATACGGTCGGTTATCTTTTTTATTTTTTCAGTAATTTCTGCCGTAATCGTCGGATCACTCCCAAATTCAAGACCACCTTCTTTGACATTAGGACACGATACATTGATCTCATAGGCATGTATGCCCTCTGCGTCCTCAAGCCGGGTGACGACCTCGACGTATTCATCCACGGTGAATCCAGCGATGTTGACGATGATTTTGGTATCGAGTCGGGCCAGGAAGGGTAATTTGTCGGATATGAATTTACCTACGCCGACATTGGCTAAACCGATAGAATTTAACATACCCGAAGACGTTTCGACGATTCGCGGGAACGGATTCCCGACGCGTGGATTTAGCGTCAGGGTTTTTGTGACGATTCCCCCTAACAAATTCAGATCGACATAGGGTGAGAATTCCTCACCGTAACCGAATGTGCCGGAGGCGGTTAAAATTGGATTTTTAAGCTTCAGATTTCCGATGTTTACTGACAAATCAATCACTTAAGTCAATCTCACTGATAGTGAATACGGGTCCTTCTTTGCAAACATAACGATAGGATAATTTTTCGCTATTGGCTTTAACACCGCACCCCAGACATGCACCCACTCCGCATGCCATCAATGTTTCTAATGATACCTGGCACTTGATATGATGAGCAAGTGCTATCTTCCCGAGCGTATTCATCATCCGATTGGGTCCGCACGCATACATGGTGGTATGTTGTTTGTCGGCGACTTGATCGATTTGATCACGAACGAGATCGGTTATAAATCCTTTATATCCCAGCGAGCCATCCTCGGTGCTTAAGAACGTGGACACACCTAAGTCGGCGAATTCATCCAGACAGCAAAATTCAGATGCTGTTTTAACACCGTAAAATAGAATGGGTTTAATTTTATCTTTTAACAGTAATTTGCTTAAAAACAAAAACGGTGCGATCCCCAAACCTCCCGCGACCATGATGCCGGAATGCATGTAAATATGACTGATGATAAAATGATTGCCCAACGGCCCCAGAATGTCCAAACATTGTCCCTGCCTGTATTGTGAGAGCATCTTCGTCCCGATCCCAACGACTCGGAACAGTATTTCGACCCAGCCCTCTTCTTTTGATACATTGTGAAGACTAAACGGACGTCTCCATAGCGGTGTGTTGGTGGTTGATACTTTAATATTAATGAATTGTCCGGGAAGGGTGTTATTGGCCAGAATGGGATTGTCGAAACGAATGCGGTGAATATCCGGGCTTAATCGATGTGAAGAAATGATCTCACTGGAGTGAGAATAAGATACTCTGTTTCTTGTCTGGTCAGGAGTCATTGAACTCCCTTGATTATCCGTTTTGGATTCTGCAATCGGGGATTAAATTTATTCATCTCGGTTTTAAGTAATTCCCTATCCTGTCTCTTCCTGTCTTTTATCTCGGCTTTTACTTTGTCCCCCTCATCTCGTTTGCGCATCTCTTCTTCTGCCTTGTTGTTCGCAGCGAGCGTCGTGGAGTCTGTCAATGAGAGTTCGCCGGATTTAAATTTTTCTACTATATCCAATTTGGGTTTTACTTGTTTAGCATAATCGCTTTCTTGGTATTCTTTAGCGAGTTGACCATAGACCTCGATTGCTTTATCATTTTCATTTAACTCGTTGGAATAGATCCATCCTATCGAATAAAGCGATTTGGCTGCGTATTCTGAAAGCGGATAATCGGTAACGATCTGCGCAAATTGTTTTATCGCCTCGTCATAATTGTTATAGGTCAGATAATATCGTTCTGCTTTTTCAAATTTGTCCTTTACTACATTGGTAGCCTGATCGGATATGGTGGGGATATTTAATCGCAATCGAGCCTGATCAGCGTATGTCGATTTCGGGTATTTTTGGATGAGATCCCGATAAATGGAGTCGGCAGTTACCGTATCCGCTTTAAACTTTTCAAAAATATAGCCAATAGAAAAGGCTGCTTTGGTGATATTTTCGACCGTCGTGTCTTTCTCAATGATATCACGATATTCGACCAGGGCTGAGTCTGGCTGTTCGAAATCGAATACATAGATTTCGGCAAGCATCAGTTTATCCTTGATCAGTTCCTCCTGGGGAGTACCCAATTTACCTGATTTCAGGAGTAATTTTTGTGATCCCTGATTATCTGAGGCTGGATTCCCCGGCATTCTCGGATCATCCTCATCGTCCTCCGACTCGCCACGAGGCAAACGCGATTCAGGATTCTGTACGAAATCTCTGTTCGTCATCATGGAGGAATCGGGGAGCGCTCTTCTCAGTGAATCCTCATCCAAATTTTCTGTCAGGTTCTCTGTATCGATGTCGACTGCAATACTATCCATGGCGGCGGCGACCGAATCACCTCGGGCGATCGCCTGCTCCTGTTTTTTAATATCCTCTTTGAGGGCGAGCAGGTTTTGAATACTCTTGTTCTTTGCGTTAGCTAACGGAACGATTTCCGAACGGCTGTATTCTTTGGCGGCTTTTTCAAGATATTCTTTCGCTTTCTCGTAATCGAACCTGTCGTGTTCGTAGATCACACCCAGATGATAGTATGATCTCGCCGCCTCATCCGTGCGTGGATGTTCTTCGGTTATCGATTCGTACCATGAGATCGCATTATTAATTTCGCCTTTATGCTCCAGGCATTCGGCGACCTGTAGCTTGCATTCCGGCCACTTATCTTCGAAAGCGATATCACCCAGCAGATTCATGAAAACAGAGATAGCGGTATCATATTCTTTCATTTCCTTATGGGTGATACCGGCTTTGTACAGAGCGTTGTATTCTGATTTTACATCGGTGCTGTAGCGACGGGCACTCTCGAACGCATCGGCGGCTGCGGAGTAATTTTTAAGATTAAAGTAGCATTCCCCTATTTGATAATATGTCCTCGAACGCAATGATTTATCGCGTGTCATTTTCGCGGCGATTTCGTATTCACTGAGCGCAACAATGTAATCTTCCTTATGGAAATACAACCCACCCAATAAAAATTGAGCCTCTTCCAGAATAGATTTATCTGTTTTACTACTGAGTATTTTCCTGAAATTTTTCTCGGCTGTTTCGTAATCACGTAATTCGATATTCGTTTTCCCCATCCAGAGTTGAGAGTCAATGACTAACTTGCTGTCAGGAAAATTTTCGATCAACTCTTCAAATTTTCGTTTCGCTTTTCTGTATTCCTCGGTGTAGTAAAAGCTTTTACCAAGAATAAAAAGAGCGTCATCGACATACTTACTTTCCGGATAGAACTCTAACAACCGGGATGCTTTTTGTATGGCCTTGGTATAATTTTGTTTCGCCTGAGATGAGACTACCTGATCATCGGTTTTAAGTCTCTCTTTTTCAGCATCATTAAAAAATTTTTTGACATTGAAAAACGTATTATAATAGGCGCAGTTTAACGATAAAATTGTTAACAGAAAGATGAAAATTAAAAATTTCTTTTTCATTGAAAACCTAATTCGTTAATGAGTAACGGTAATATCTCACCTGATTGACCGATAATGGATTCGTCAACACGATCGGAGATAACGGTCTTTTCAAAATTAATTTCAACGACATATGCGCCACAGTTTTTCGCTTCGATCGGCAATGAAGCCGCAGGGTGAACGAGAGCCGACGTTCCGATGGAGATGAAAACGTCGCATCGTCTGGAAGCTGCAATCGATCTTGCCAGCACATCAGCCGGCAGAAGATCGCCGAAAAGCACGACATCTGGTCTAATCATACCACCACAGCTACATTTAGGTACGTCCATATGTGGTAGTTCGTTATCGTTGTAACGTCTATTACAATCAACGCATCGATTGCGCATTATGTTCCCATGCAATTCTTCGATGGTCTCACTTCCGGCGATCCGATGCAGGTTATCAACATTCTGTGTGATCAGAGTGAAATCTTTGATATGCGTCTCCAGGTCAACTAACGCATAGTGACCTGGATTCGGAGTAACCTGGCTGATTATATTTCGTCGGTAACGATACCAGTCCCACACTAACTGAGGATTGCTCAAAAATGCTTCCGCCGTCGCGAGGTCTTCAGGGCGGTACCGTTTCCAGAGTCCGTTTTCCCCACGAAACGTGGGCACACGGCTCTCTGCGGATATACCAGCACCCGTTAATACGGCCAATGAATTGGCGAATTTAATGTTAGTCAACAAACGTTCGGAAAACAACATTTGACTCGTTTAATCTAATGGATAATTACCTTAATTACATTTTTACAGCTTAAGATTATATTTAAATTGATACCCTGGTTACTGAGCTCTTCCTCTGATAAACCGTTGGAAGAAGCTCAGTAACCGATATTGAACTATTTCGTGCTGACAAGTTTGTATAAACAAAGTAGCTGCAGTTGACAGCCTTCAGTCGTCTGTTACCCCTTTTTATGATGACCATTTTTGCATTCGACGTGCAAGCAGGCTAAATTTAATAATTTTTATCTTATTAATACCAATCGCTTTGATTGCACCATATTCCCAACTGATAATTCATAAATATAAATTCCGCTGGCGACATCTGCATTGCTATTATCGCGGGCGTTCCATAGAACCTTATAATCACCGCTGCGCTGGTCTTCATTTACTAAAGTACGTACTTCTTTGCCCAGCATATCGTAGATCGTGAGTTTTACTCGCTCGTCTAATCCCGAGAGACTGTATCTGATCGTGGTCTCCGGATTAAACGGATTGGGATAGTTTTGAAACAACTGAAAACTCCTGATAACAGGTTCATCCTCTGTCGATGGCACATCGGTCGTGCGTTCTGATACGATTCGCAGGTCATCGAAATAGATTGCACCTGACCTCGCAGCCTCCGCAACATGGGTCAACTGGATGCTGTCGAATCTCAATGTGTTGTCGAGAACGCCATCACCTATCCACGAACCCGGTGCTTCATTTTTTAAGTCCCATGTGACCAGTTTCCAACCGAGCCAGTCGATAGTGTACCACTGGCTGACTTCATGATTTTCGGCCGCGTAATCCGGTACATTATCATCCAGTGCAAACCTGAATTGGTTGCCACTGCCGTCGCCGAACACATACACTTGCAACAAATAATCATCATTAAAATGCACATTTTTCGGTGCGCTTTCGTTTAAATAGACGCGAATCATCCACGATGTGGCGTTTTCGTCCCACTCGTAGTTTATTCTTAATGATGTTTGACTATCGGTGAGCAGGTTAACCATTTCGTTGTCAGGCGTGCGACTCGTTTGTTCGGTAACAATTCCGGTTGTGGTTCCGCTTTGCTGGGGATTCCACCAGTTGTCGGAGACAGAACTCTCGAAATTGTCGATCATCGTAAAGTCCCATAAGGTATTGCTCGTGCGGAATGTATAGAAATTAGTGGCACTGAGTATGTTGCCGAACGGATCAGAGATACCGGGGTATACTTTAATTTTGTACGATTCGCCGCTGAACAGCTCATCATCGGGGAAGAAACAGATGGCGCTTCTTTCGTTGTTGGAATAATGTTGCATGGCCCCGGTGATATAGCTGTAATCGCTCGAACGTTGAATTTTAATGATATTTTCATTAATCGAGTTCGGATCGATCCGTTCGCTGAAGGTCAGGCGAATAATCGGATGGGTCTCGACATTATATTGGTTATTGCGCGGGTAAACAGATACGATGCGCGGGGCGGTCATATCTCGCGGACCTGTTCTGAAGCTGAATGTATAATCGTCGCCGCCGATGCCGTCGCCGTTTCCGTCGAAGTGATGGTCGTAGCGATCTGTGGCCTGTCCCGAGATCGTAACCGTATAATCGGTTTCGAACGCCAGTGTGTCGACGTCGATGATAAGCCGCGTGCCGCTGTTCTCCCAGACGTACTGGGCACCATCCAATACCGGCACAACCTGCAGTGTTGTTTCGACGGATTCGTAATTCATCTTCCTGCTGAAATCGATGGCGACTTTATTCCAGGCGGCGAAGCTTTCGGTTCCGGGCTCTGGTGTCGTCGCAACGATATAAGGAGGGATGGAGTTTATCAATCTGACATCTCTGAAGGTAAAGAAAGAATCGTTAATGTTGACTGTCACCGTATCTCCATAAAAGCCGTCCGCAGTGACCATCAGGTCGAGCGTTTCATTGGGGAGATCTTCGATGTAATAGAAGCCGTTGTGCAACAGGTCAGGAACACCCGTATATTGATGAAAAACCGTCTCATAGGTATCGGTAGTATCCGTGATTCCATTGATAGAGATAAGCGCTCCGTTGATGGGGACGGAGGTTTCGATATCGGAGATGATACCGGTGCATATGCCGACGGTAGGGCGTTCGAGCTCGAATAATTCAAGAATGGACCAGTAGAACGTCATGGCCTCGAGTTTCTTCCAGTCGTAGCTCATGAACAATTGATTTTGTTTCGGATTGGTATGGAATCCGGCCTCGCTCAATTCGGAAGGCATGGTTGTGGTTCTGTTGACATGCAGGTAGGGTCCGCCCGTTGTCGCGCAGAAATCACCACCGTAGAAACTGCAATCCCCTATCGATCCACGGGTATTTGTCCTCATGCCAGCGGTTAATAGGTCGACCATGATATCGGACAATGCCTTGCCGCCATTGGGGATTTTCTCCTGTTTGTTGTAATACTGTCCCCAGAGCATAAGCGTGCTGTTGTAATTTGGGGATCCGGCATCGCTGTGGATGGAGTGGTACCAGGCGGCGCCGAGCTGGTTGGCGTAATCGGTACGCTGGGATAAAGAGACTTGCTGGTAATCGTCCTCGCGCGTCAGATAGACCGTATCGATGTCAGTCGTTTCCAGTAAAAACTCCCGCAGTCTCAGTGCCACGCGCACATTTCGCTCCGCTTCCGAATGCCCGTAAATTCCCATATTTTCTTTCTTGCTATGTCCGGGATCGAGTACAATATTCCAGCCTGACAAGCCCTCGACTTGAGAATAGACGGCAGAGCTCAGCATTGATAAGAGGATGAGTAATAAGATAAAACGTTTCATGATTAGCTCCGTTCGTTATTTTGTCAGTTCGATTACATAGACTTTTCCTTCATCCATCACATCGAAGGCGATCTTATCACCCTGAGGTGACCATGAAGGGTTCATCTCCAGTTTATCGGTTGCGAATGAGAGTCGTGATATTTCTTTAGTATAAATGTCGATTATCTGTATGTCCGAACTTACATACTGATGTCCGTCATCTTGTGTGACCATGTATACCAAATGTCGCGAATCAGGAGCCCATTGCGGTCTAAATCCTGTTCCCAGATCGATCAGTCCGGTACCGTCTGTATTGATGACGTACATGCTGCCTCCCATGACTTCAAACGCGAGCTTTGATTGATCTGGGGACATGGTTAAATTAAGGTAGCGCTCGTTTTCGACTGGAGCAAGGTCAATGATTTCTTTAGAATCGAGATCAGCCTTTCCGATGTAATCGTCTTTAAGGAAAAACACGGAAGATGCCCTTTTCGATTTGTTCAGGGAGCTTACGTTTCGGCCGGTCTCGAAGATTTCCAGCACATTATCCGAAAATATGATGACCTTTTGATCGTTATCAAACCATTGCGGCAGACCGGACATGGATGTCCGCACATCGGACAGCAGCTTTGATGCGCCAGTGCTGACATCGTACATCTTGATGGCATTATAACGCCGGAATCCCTCGTATTGAGCGATACGGCTTATGATGGCTTTGGAATCTGATGACCATTCGAAACCATAACCTGCTGATTGGTCGTCGGTGAGTTGGGACATCCCTGAGCCATCGGCTTCTGCGATCCATATACCGTTATACCGATCTGCGGTAACCGCAATTTTAGATCCGTCGGGAGACCATCGTGGCTGCATGAAGGAATACCCGGCATTTTCCTCTGTTACGGGTAAGGGTTCGTTTTTCACGCGGTATTGCGAGAAAGCAAAGGTTGTAGCACCAAGAGAAAAAACTAGAGTGAAAATTAGTAACTTTCGCATAGTGTATCTCCTATGAATTTAATACAGTTTTACGTACATCATTCTATGAAATGGATGTGTTAATGTTTCATAAAATTTAAAATTAATTGGCCAATTCGAATTTAGCCAATACCAATAATAAGCATAGTACCAACTCCAGGGACAACGACTCCGGATCGGTCGTAATCAGAAAGTGTGCAATAGTGCCTGATATTGGTGAGGAATTATCTTGAGCATATTGAATCAGGAGTGGTGAAATTGCATCACAATCACATAATTGGGCTGCATCTAAACGATCGATGTATTCACTTATTTTTGATCCATTGATCTGTGAGGTCATCTGATAGTTACGGATGATCTCCTTAAGCGTAGATAGCCCAAGTTCTTTGTTTTCTTTGAACGACTTAAGGAAACGATAAAATTCTTCATCGCAGCCGCATAGTTCGGAGATACTGAACAGCAGTTCTTCTCTGACCTGATGTGGAATTTCGCCCTGAGCTGATTTATTTAACAGCAGTATCAGGTTATCAAGGTCACCGATTACCACGATCGCCAGGGCGCCATGAATGATCAGTCGCGGGTTCATGGTCTCACTAAATATATCTTTAATTCTCTGGGTCGACTGGTTATCCCTGAGTTTTGCGAGTGCAAGCATGCTGGTTCCCCGGAGGTAAATATCTTCAGAATCGAGGCTCTCACGAAGGATGGGGATCGCTTCTTTGATCTTATGCTCTCCGAGTATTTCTGCTGCGATATAGGCTGTGGTGAATTCACCTCGTTCCACCTCATGAATAATGGCCTTAACGGCATGGGATGAGAATTTAAATCGGCCGAGCGTAGCCAGGGCCTTGCCACGGATGGTAAAACGGGGGGAATCGAGATAAGATAACAATTTGTTTTCGGATAATTGAGAAGGGACATTGCGAAGGCGTTCGACGCCTTCAAATTCCTGCTGAATGTTCAGGGTTTTATCCAGATGTTGTAAAGCGAACAGGGCGCGGATGTCTCTGAAGGACAGAAAGACGCCAAGTACGTCTCTGATTTTCCAGTCGGAGACACGTTCCAGACGTTTAACCATAAAAAAGAGCGGTAACAGGACCAGCAGTATAATCGAGAAGTAGAGTTTATAGACATGTAATCCTTCGATCCCCAGCCGGCGTAACGTGTTAAGTAATCCTCCCCCTAAAAAGGTGCCGCTCAATCCGGCGCTCAGGCCAGAAACCATGAAAATAATCATGTTGACGCCGACCCGTTTATGATCGGGGATGATGGTGAGGAAGTAATGCGACAAAGTCGTCATGCTGCCTGCGTAACTCATACCGAGAATCAAAAACAAAAGGACAGGATAGATGATGAACATCTTTATCGGTGCTATTATCCACAGGAATGAGATGCTGATCAAACCGCACACATAGATGATCAGCATGGGACGCGGACCAACTCGATCGAGGATGAGGCTGTTGATCAGCGCAGCCAGTATACCACCGAATATCTGAATGAGAGCAAACAGAAGTGCATCCTGGTCGGCAATGCCGTAGCCGTTTTTAAGCGCTACCATGCTGAACGGATTTATGAGTACATCGATGATGACGACCGAAATCCACGCGATGAGCAATTTTTGGGTCTTTAGATTCCCTCGGATGAAATCCCATTGGATCTTGATCGGTTGCTGTCCGGACAGCAACGGATTCTCGCTTTCAGGGACGAAGTAGATAAAAATGGCGGCGATCATACCCATAATACTTCCGAATGCGATGATGAATTGGAAGTAAGAAAGATCACTCTTCATCGCCAAAACCCTGATAAGCACGATCATTGTAAACAGATTAAAGATATTGAAATGCAGCCATATCCTAGAGATGAAGTTACCTCGGGTCGTCCTGGTAGTGATTTCACCGATAACGGGAGTATTGGCTGTCAGTCCGACGCTGCGGAACACAAAGAATCCGAAACTGCTGAGGCTAAGCACCAGGAGGCCGTAAGGGAGTCCGAATTTAGCGGACACGAAGGGGGTGAGGATCATGAACGAGGCCGAGATATTACGGAACAGCCAGCTGATCGAATAGGTACGGGCTGCTCCCAGTCTGGCTACCATTTTTTTCCCCATGAACATGAACGGCATGGTCAGATAGAAGAATGAAGTGACGAGTCCCACCAGGAAATCGTCTGCACCGTTCTTGATGGCATAGAGAATTAATATACTATTGCCGAGACAACTATACGAGATCGCGTTGATGCTTGTAAACCAAAGATAGCGTTTGCGTCCGATTTGCTGTTGAGTTGGAGTGAGTGATCTACCTGAATTCATCGCCAATCGAGTTAGAGTAATCATGCTTCAAAATGAATTAGACTTAAATTATAATGAATTTAAGATTAAAATTCAATAAAAATATTCTTTTACAGTAGAACAAATAAAAATTAGTTGCAATATAAGAGTTTGTTCATTATATTCTTTGAAACAGTTAACTTTGGAGGGAAATATGAAAAGATTTTGTGTTTTAGCATTATTAATTTTAATGGCGAGCACAGTGGTATACGGCCAGGAGTTGATGGAGAAAGCCGATCATTTGTACGACAAAAGAGGCGAACAATATGATCCACAGACTTTCATCGCCGATAGCACGAATATCGACGGCGCCATCGAAATTTTAGAGAAGATTGTAGCGGAAGAGAGCGGAGCAGTGAAAGAGGAGGCATTATGGAAACTGCTGCGTGCCCTTTATTTTAAAGGATATTATACGACGGGTGACTCTGAATTAAAGAAAAAAATATACGATGACGGGAAGAATATCGGCGAGGCAGCGTTGAAGGAATTTCCGCAATCGGCAGGTATCAATTTGTTTCTGGCGATTATTTGGGGTGTTTGGAGTGAGGAATACGGTATTTTAAATGCTGCAAAAAAAGGAGTGGCAGGCAAAGTGCGATCGCTGTGCGAGAAATCGATTGAAATCGATCCTACCTTTGATGATGCCGGAGCGTATCGAGTGCTGGGTCGCGTCTATTTCAAATCCCCGAAGATTCCTATCATCCTCGGATGGCCATCGAAGGAAAAGGCGATTACTTACCTGGAAAAATCGTTACTCATCGCGCCCGATGATCTGGCGACCAAGCAGTTTTTAGGAGAAGCTCTTTATGCGGTAGGTAAAAAAGAGCGTGCCATTGAATTGATGAAAGAGATACTGGCTGTAGAAGAAGTTCAGGAAGGTGTCGTCGAAGATAAATTCTACAAACGAACAGTCAAAGAGACACTTGCAGAATGGGGTGTTTCCGAGTAGCGATACACATAGGGTTTTGTCAAGGGGCGTATCGAACATCATGATGAGTCGTCTTCATCATGCAGGATCGTAAGCGGATGCGTGAGAAAGGAATTTTACGGTTGATATGCCCCATCCTATTTAATGATCGGGAAGATCTTGTGTTGAAAAATGCAAGCTAATTAAAATGGAGTTTAGACGATGCGATGCAAGTTAATTTTCATTTTTGTCGTGTTATTCGTTACACAAGCCTTTGCTCAGCTGCCGGAAAAAATTCAGTATATGATCGATATCGGTGACTATTCATCGGCTCAACAGGAAATGAAGGCGAAGTTATGCGAGTCGAAGGAATTGGATTACGCTCAGCGCAGGGCCATGATGTTTGAAATCGAACGATTAGACCGAATCAGACTTGATTTCACGAAGGATAGAGAACAGGTAATCGAAGAGATACAATTTTATATTCCCAATGTCACTAAGGAGAGCGTCGAAACCTGGGAGGCAAACAGATCGCTCGAATATAAGATAATCGACGGGGAGAAAAAATATTTCAAGAATGCTGTACCCAATTTGTTCAGGATCGACAAGCGGGCGATGTTGATCAAGAAAAAAGCGGAACGTCGTACTGACCTTGCACCGTTATATGACCGCATGACCGATGTAAAGAACATCATCAATGCCTCGATGGCAACGCAAAAGCGATATGTCAACCCCAAACGTTTAGAGGTGACGTATCGACTGATCGTCGATGATGATGCGGTCCCGCCTGGCCATACGATCCGTTCCTGGCTGCCGTATCCACGGGAAGTATCCAATCGGCAGGTTGAAGTCGAATATGTCTCATCCGATCCTGCCAGGCATATCATCGCCGATAATCAAGATTTCCTACAGCGCTCGATTTATTTCGAAAAAAAAGCGGAAAAGGGCCGGCAGACGGAGTTTCGGGTCACGTTTCGTTATACATCATTTGCAGAACATAATCATATCGATCCTGAGCTGGTGCAAGTCACTGCTCTGCGAGATGATTTGAAGTCGTATACAACGGAGCGGCCACCGCACATCGTGTTCACACCGGAGTTGAGACAATTATCGGAACGCATCGTAGGGACAGAGAAGAATCCGTATCGTATGGCTCAACGCATCTTTCGCTGGATCGATGAGAATATCCCCTGGGCATCGGCACGGGAGTATTCAACATTTCGAAATATAAGCGATTATGTATACGAAAATCGTCATGCCGATTGCGGGATGCAGACTATTTTCTTCATGACACTATGCCGGATGAACAACATCCCGACCAGGTGGCAGTCGGGCTGGACCACAGAACCGGGTGACGAAGGGATGCATGATTGGGGAGAAATCTATTTTGAACCGTATGGATGGGTACCGGTCGATGTGACCTACGGATTAAATAATTCCAAAAACGAAGTCGAAAAATGGTTCTTCCTCGGTGGCATGGACGGCTACCGCTTAATCGTGAACGATGATTATTCTCAAAAATTGTATCCTGAAAAGATTTACCCTCGCTCAGAGACGATCGATTTCCAGCGCGGTGAAGTGGAATGGGAAGGTGGAAATCTGTATTTCAATCAATGGGACTACTCGTTCGACGTCAAAGAACTGACGGCTGAATTTCCAATGCCTGAATAGGTGTTGTTTCTGATTTCTGCAGGATTATTAAAATAAATATTGCTATTTGTCCGTTTGAATTATATATTAATAGTATAATCATTATATTAATGGGATATAGCTATGAGTAACAAGATAAAAACAATAATAATAATCCTGATTATCTTCTTGAATTGTACCATTAAGCTGCCCGATGATCCGAAGGCTCCGATTTGGGATGTCAAGATCACAAGACTGCCTCTTTTCAAGGCAGATACGCTCAGGATTGGCGATGAACTGAAGCCTGAAGATTTTAAACGGATCGGAACGGATTCGCTCTTGTTTATTAGTGTGGGCGATACATCGGGATTTAGTCTTGAGGATAAGCTATCAATTCCTGAGAATCACCAGAGCTTCAGAGATAAATTAGGTGATTTATCTGTCGATATTGCCTATTCGGTAGAGCAGGTTGTAAGTTTTGCTGAGTTATACCCTCAATATGTCAGCAGCGTGGGTCAAAAAGCCGTGATACCACCGATTGACCTCGTTCCCATTACCAAAGAGATAACACTCAACGAGTTTCTGAGTATGAGTATTACCACTGGAAGAATGAATATTATCATCGAAAATCATTTGGGTTTTGTACTTGGCGATGATACGAAATTAGACTTGCTTGATAGAGGAAATGGTAATTCTTTAATTCAGACGATCGATTCTGGCCGGATTGAAGATGGCGAGACTGAAATATTTCCGGTGAATCTCGATGGAAAGTTCATATCCGCTCAGTTTTCTGTTCGCATATATGGAAGTCTTGTAGGAACTGAAGGTCGAGAAGTACAAATACCATCGAATTCTGGCTTTTCGGTACGAATTGGTCCTGATTATCTGAGTATAAACAGTGCCGTGACAAAATTACCTGCACAGACTCTGTCAGCCGACCTCTCAGGAGAACTTGATATAAACTCTGACTCATTACGAATTAATTACGCCATGATCAAGAGTGGCTACTTACAATTTCGCACTAATAATGAATCGGAATTACCGGTAAGAATAGAGATCACCATTCCCAACTTAAAGCGAAATGGCAATGAAATTTTGACACTCGGCTATGAGGTGAATCCAAAATTTTTACGTGATTATCAAATCCCGTTAGACCGGCTTAAGCTGGATATGGTAGAGAACGCAAAGCTACTCATTCAGACGCGACTGATTATTGCTCCGGAAGCTGGAAAATTTTATTCCATAAAGAGCGATGATTCGCTTAAAATTGATGTTTCGATTTCTGAAATTGAATTACAGAGTATTACGGCTGATATTAATTTGAGTACGCCATTTCCGGAGATTAATGAAACTGTGTTCGACGATCCGCCGCGACAACTTGATAATATTGATTTCAATGATGTGATCTTACGGTTATCTTTCCCTGAATCCCAATTTAATCTTGATTTAAAACTTAATATAATTGCAGTGCGAGATAATATAAGCAGGACGTTAATCGTCGACCATGTTGTTGAAAAGGGAGAATCACTCATACTCAGTAAGGAAGGAATTAATTATAATGGTGAGACACCCACTATCAAGGATATTTTAAATATGATACCTGAGAGCATCATAGTTAAAGGTATTGTAGGTGTTCGGGGTGATGATGTGACATTCAATCGAGATGATGATTTTTCGATTGTTTACAGTTTGGATGTACCGCTAATGTTCTCACTGATCAATGCGACGTACACAGATTTTGACTCGCTCACGATCGAGGAGGATGTCCGTGATGATATACGCGAATTTCTATTGGAAGCCCATTTGGATGTGACCGTCGAGAATGGCATTCCCTTATCCGGGAAACTAAATACGTTCATTGGTACTGATTCGATGTATATTAATACATCATTGTTTTCAGTCGATCTGCCACAGCCGGTTCTTATGAACGGTGTAGTGCAAGAGCCGGGTATCTCTGTAGTAAGCTTCAGTCTGACAGAAGAAAAAATTGAAGCGCTGAGTCAGTCAAGATACTATCGTTATCAATGCATGTTGAACAATTCGAATCTTTCAGCGCTAACGGCAAATGATTATATTATAATCAAGAATGTATACATATCCGGCAAGTTTAAAGTCGATCCTGAAGGGCTTTCAGAAGAGGAATAAATTTGTTTCAAAGAGCAAAGGAAATCGCTATGTTGAAAAAATTATATATCTTCATCATACTCACTTGTTCGTTCACCAGCGCTTTCGCACAGAGTGGTGCGAGCCTTGGTATGCGAAGTATGACGGCAATTTCCAGAGGTGTGGATGCGGTGTATTGGAACCCGGCGAATTTAGCGAGGAGAGAGATCGGTGACAAGGATTTTCAATTGGTGTTGTATTCACTAAACTTTGGATTAGGTAATAATTCATTCAGCTACAATTCTATTGAAAAATACATCGGAGACGGAGAAAGTATTTATTTAACGAATGAGGATAAGGATGATATCCTGGATTTGATAGATGATGATGGATTGAAATTTGATATTGCACTTAACGCGTCCGTTCTGACCTGGTCATACAAAAATTTTGGATTTGGAATCGAAACACGTTCCTTTGGAGATGTGAGTATCCCTAAACATATTTATGAGAATATTCTCGTCGAATTCGGCAATAAAAAGTATGATTATTCAGTTAAGGGGAGTGGCTATTTAATCGGAAAATATAAGTTGTCTTACGGTACTACATTAATCAATGATATCCTGATAGAATCACCGTTATTAGGTAGTATAATTTTCAATGAAATCAATGTCGGTGTTTCACTCGCCTATCTTCAGGGGCATGGATATGCCAGGATAGAGAACGGGACAGCCACATTGGATATCAGCGACAATGGAATCTTACCAGTGGTTGATGTCAGTGCAAAAAGAGCGGACAAGGGCCGTGGGATGGGACTGGATTTGGGATTAGGATTAAAGACTCGACAGGGTGGCTATCAATTTGCTGCTGTCATTGAAAATTTGTTTGCCCAGATCAACTGGTACGGTGGGACAGAGATGTCCAGAGCGAAAATCGATTTTGGTACACAGCCTTTATTTTTGGTCGGAGACGGACAATTGTCTGATATCGATATTGACTCGGTTTCCACCGATACGACCATGGCAATCAGTTCGTTCAGGTCGAAGATTCCGGTGAATTTTCGGTTGGCTCTGGCAAAACAGATTAAAAAAGTGATTTTAAATTTGGAATTTGGTCGGGAGAATAGATTTTATGGGACTTCATTAGGTTGCAAGTTTGACCTGGGAGTATTTAATCTGTTTGGTTCGGTTAGCAAGACCCATGAAAATGTGTTATGGGGTTTTGCTTTCGCCATTGATGCTGCTAATTTTTATATCGACTTTGGAACATCGAGTCGCAGCGGACTAAGCCTGGCCAGCAGCAAGGGGGTCTTCTACGGTTCATCGATGAAGATCCGGTTTTAAGGGGAGGGTTTAGTAGGCGACGCGCCCTGAATGGGTGCTTGAATACAGAGTGCGGCCAGGTTTAAAAGCCGGGATCGAGCAGGATGTTTTAATTTTTAAAAACCGGGAGTTCGCATCCAGCCTCTAGCTTTTCCACCGCCATCGCCCTCAGGCGAGGCGTACTTCGATGTTTAATAGAACATATCCATCAAGCTGCATGTACCCGCTAAGTCCCAGGGATTGTATTAAAACTCAAAAATAGTGAGAATGCCCCACAACTGTAGGTATTTCTTAGAATAGATATTTATATGATGTGATACATGGATCAGTATAACCACTTACGATACAGTCCGGAAGTGATTGAAGTCCGGATTCAGCGGAGCTGCGTCCGGACTTAATCCTGATCATATTATTTCACATTATCGATGTTAAAGTCCTTTTCGCTGAAATGAACGCTGGGATATTTTTTAAGTTGAGTGGTAAATACCTTAATGATATCTCTCAACTTATCCTTGGTTCGGGCTTCGAAACGCAGCACGAGGACAGGTTGCGTATTAGAGGCTCTTACCAAACCCCAGCCATCGCCGAACATGACTCTCGCGCCGTCGATATCGAGTGTTTCGTATTGTTCCTTAAAATAGTTCACGAGGTCGTCCACGACCCTGAATTTGTCCTCGTCGGCACAATCGACACGTATTTCAGGGGTACCGATGAAGTGAGGAATATCGTCGATCAAATCGGAGACTGTGCTGTTCGAATTCGCCACGATCTGCATGAATCGACCAGATACATAGATCGCGTCATCGAATCCGTAGTAATCATCCGCAAAAAATATATGACCCGACATCTCGCCCGCAAGCAGTGATTTTTCCTCTTTCATCTTTGCTTTCAGGATGGCGTGACCCGTTTTCCACATAATGGGTTTCCCGCCGTATTTTTTAATGTACTCTGGCAAAGCCTGTGAACACTTGACGTCGAATATGATCGTAGCTCCCGGATGTTTCTTTAAGACGTCCTTGCTGAACAGTGCCAGGAATTTATCGGCAAATATCATATTCCCTTTTTCATCGATGATACCCATTCTATCCGAGTCACCATCATATCCGATGCCCATATCAGCCCCTGTCTCGAGGACGCGTTTTTGCAGATCTTTAACATATTTAGGCACAGTGGGATCAGGCATATGGTTTGGGAAATGGCCATCAGGCTCACAATACATTCGATCGACTTCACAGCCGAGGTCTTCCCATAATTGGGGGGCAATGACACCGGCTGTCCCGTTCCCTGCATCGACAACGATCTTCAATTTTTTATTGATCTTGATTTTCGATTTGATGACTGCAACGTACTCATCGACGATATCTTTTTCAGACGCGCGTCCCTTACCCGTTTCGAAATCTTCATGTTCAATCAGCTCACGAAGTCGCTGGATCTCCTCGCCGTAAACCGAAGCGAGTCCTTCGCACATTTTCAACCCGTTAAATTCGATGGGATTATGGCTGCCGGTGACCATGATACCGCCGTCTGTATTTAAGTGAACTATACTGAAATAAAGAACCGGTGTGGGAACGATACCGATATCGACCACATCGCATCCTGTAGCAGTCATCCCGGTGATCAGGGCGTTTTTTATTCTTTCGGACGAGAGGCGGACGTCACGACCGACAGAGAAGGAACGATATCCCTTTCTGATCATGTAGGTGCCATATGCCTTACCAATTAATGTGACGGCGTCATCGGTGAGGTCTTCATCTGCGATACCACGAATATCATACATACGAAAAATATTAGGATTCACGTTTGCCATAATATACTCCTTTATCAATAAGTGCAGGCCATTATAAATTTTTGCATTGTGTCAGCGATTATATTAACTTTTTAATTTTAGCCGTTATTTCATCGACCATTCCCTGTGCTTTTTCAACAGACGATGCCTCTGCAAAAATGCGAAGCATTCCTTCGGTCCCTGATTGACGAAGATGCATCCAGGAATCTTTCCAAGTGACTTTTACGCCATCCAGCGTATTGACATCGGCGGATTCATAGTGCACTTTGACGTAATCGATTGCTTTTTGAATCGAAATTTCATCCAGGTCCAATTTACTCTTGACCATATATAGTTTCGGAATTGTGTTTGCTAGTTCGGATATCGTCTTGCCTGACTTCGCCAGATAGTCGAGTATCAACCCGATACCGATCCCTGTATCGCGTGAATAATGGATTTGAGGAAGAATGATACCACCGTTTCCCTCTCCTCCGACGATGCAATGGTTATCTTTCATCCCCTGAACGACGTTGGCTTCACCGATTTTAGTGCGGATGAGCTTACAGTGATATTTTTCCGCGACGAAATCGATGGCCATGGATGTGCTCAGGTTAGTGACGATGACGCCAGGAGTCTGGCTGACGATGTGTTGAGCCACGAGCGGCAGGGACATTTCTTCACCAAGCGGTTCGCCAAATTCGGAGACGATGCTGAGTCTGTCTGCATCCGGATCCACGGCGAATCCGATATCGGCGCCGGATTTTTTAACCAAAGCAGATAACGCAGTAAGATTTTCCGGCATAGGCTCGGCTCCGCGAGGGAATTGGCCGCTTTCATCGCAGTAGATGGGTACGACTTCGACATTCAGATGCTTGAATAGAGGAAACATAAGCCTGGAGCCGGCTCCATTGACAGCGTCGAAAGCGACTTTGAAAGATCGTGAGCGAATGAGATCCACATCGATCACGCCGGAAATTTCTTTTATATGTTCATCGATCGCGAGGGTGTGGTAATCGCTGGCACTGTCGTAAACGATGTTCTTATTTATAGGTTGATACTTGATCTGATGGTTATCGATCAGGTCGGTGATCGCTTTAAAATTGTGCTCATTTAAAAACTCACCCCTGGAATTGACAAATTTGATACCGTTCCATTCAAATGGATTATGACTGGCTGTAATGATGATGCCGCCATTCGCTTTAAATTTTTCAACGGCAAGCTGGCAGGTAGGGGTTGGGGCGATATCGATGTCGATTACCTCGCAGCCGTATGATAGTAAAGCGGACAGAGCCGCATATTTTAATGGAGTACCTGTGGTTCGTGTATCACGGCCGATTACCACTTTCCCTCCGCCGATAAACATGGCGAAGGCGGAGGCGTAATGGACCGCTGTTTCGGGGAATAGCGATTCACCCCAGATCCCACGGATCCCTGCAACACTGCGTTTCAAATTGGTCATTGTAATCTCCTTATGGCTATATATACAAGCATCGATCAGATCAGGGAAAAATAATTTTTAACGGATCAATCAATATATTCAAAGTAAGATGCTTTATTATAAATAATTTAATCGAATAATTCAAGTAGAATAATTTGAGACATCGATATACGTGATCGTTATGTTATCTGATGGCAGTAATGATGCGATCGCGACCGGCTAAATCTTGATGACATTGGATATTGGTCAGACGGGCCGAAGCAAATATGTGCATCAAATCCTCCCGTTGGTCGGCCCCGATCTCGCAAGCGAGCAGTCCGTTTTCAAGCAGCAGGTGGCGCGAGGCGGCGGCGATTGCCCTGTAATAGATGAGTCCGTTGTCGGCTGCTAATAACGCGATTTCCGGTTCATGCAGTCGGATTTCCTCGGGCAGACGGCGATAATCAGATTCGTTGATGTAGGGTGGATTCGAGACGATGATATCAAATCGGTGTGAAACGAATGCACTATAGTCGTCCGACAGGATGTCGCCCAGTTCGAAGTTAATTGAATCAAGGCAGTCGTTTCGCGCGGCGTTCTCACGAGCGACCTCGAGAGCCTTCGCGGAGATGTCGATGGCTGTTAGACGGGCGTTCGGTAAGGCTTTTGCCAGACTGATGGCGATGTTTCCGCTTCCCGTACCGATATCAAGGATGTTGATTGTTTTATTGGTTAATCCTTGCTGCTTAACATGTTTGATCACATATTCGACGAGTATCTCTGTTTCCGGGCGAGGGATGAGGACCGAATCGTTGACTTTCAGGCGAACGAACATGAACTCGGATTCATGGATTAAATACTGCAGCGGTTCATGTGAGGCTCTTCGTTTGAGCAGGCGAACGAAACGGTCGACTGCGGAAGCTTCTATCGATGTATCGAGATTGACGTACAGATCGACTCTGTTACATTGTAAGACGTGGCAGAGCAAAAGTTCGGCGTTCAGCCTGGGATGTTCGATATGTTTCTTGCTCAGATAATGAACGGCTGTATTGAGGATGTCGTTTAATTGCCGAGTCCTGGTTTCCCGCATGGAACTTCTTATCCTACGTTCTGAAGTTTTTCTGCTCTTTCGGCTAATTGCAGTTGTTCGATGAATTCATCAATCTTGCCGTTCAAGATTTCATCGAGGTGATAGGACGTGTAACCGATGCGATGGTCGGTGACTCGATTTTGCGGATAGTTGAAGGTACGAATTTTAGCACTGCGGTCACCGGTACTCACCATTGACCGGCGCGTCGCCGCTTCCTTCTGCTGTTCTTCCTCTATCTTTTTTTCAAATAGTCGTGCTTTCAGTACTTTGATGGCTTTGGCCTTATTTTTGTGTTGGGATTTTTCATCCTGACACGTCACCACCATGCCTGTCGGTATGTGAGTGACGCGGACAGCCGAGTCGGTCGTGTTCACACTCTGTCCGCCCGGACCGGAAGAACGATAGACATCGATCTTCAGATCTTTAGGATCGATCTGTATGTCGACATCTTCAGCCTCAGGCAGCACGGCCACCGATGCCGCCGACGTATGAATGCGTCCGCTCGCTTCGGTCAGCGGAACGCGTTGCACGCGATGGACGCCGGCTTCGAATTTAAGTCTACCGTACGCGTTTTCTCCGGAAAACTGGATGATGACTTCCTTGAAACCACCGATCTCCTGGGGATGCGAACTCAGGATTTCATAGCTGAGCCCGTTCAATTCGGCGTATTTAATGTACATTTTGAACAAATTACCGGCAAATAAACAGGCCTCATCGCCACCGGTACCTGCTCTGATCTCCATGATCGCGTTCTTGGAGTCCTTAGGATCTTTCGGGACCAACAAATATTTCAGTTCCTCTTCGAGAACATCGCGTTTCATTTCGAGCTCATCCAATTCAGATTGAGCGATCTCGATGAGTTCTCTTTCATCTTCTTCTTCGATAATTTGTCTGTTCCCGTCGATCTGGTTGAGCAATTTTTTATAGTCGGTGTATACCCTTACGATATCTTCGAGCTCTTTCTGCTCTCTGGTTAGCTGCAGCAATTTATCTTTATCGTTGAAGATATTCGGATCGCTCAATAACTCATTAAGTTCATTGAAACGATCGACAATTTTATCTAATTTATCTCTCATAGTTTGTGCGATTTATCAATTATTATGTTAGGATTGTCCGAGAAATCTTTACCCAGAGATCCTTCGAGGGCCACGATCGCGACTTCGAGCATGGATTCGTCAGGCTCCAGTGCCGTAATTTTTTGCAGCCATAATCCCGGTGTGATGAATAATCTAACGAACGGGTTGTTTATTCTCTTATCGGACAATTTAATGATTTCGTACGAAATACCACCGATGAGCGGCACGAACGCGAGTCGGATAAACCGATCGGCGATGGTATCCGGTTTACCCAGGAACATGAAGACAACGACGCTGATGATCAGCACCATGATCAGAAAACTGGTGCCGCATCGCGGGTGAAACGGCTTGAACTTTTTAGAATTTTCGACTGTAAGCTGCTGGTCGGCCTCGTAGGTAAATATCGATTTATGCTCTGCACCATGATATTGGAACACGCGTTTAATGTCCTTCATCATGGTGATGGTAAAAAGATATAACAAGAATATAACCAGCCGCAGAGCGCCATCGACCAGATTAAACGCGAAACCTGATTTCAATCCCATCATTTCAGTCAGAACCAGGGGGAGGTAGAAGAAGAGCAACAGACCGATAGCTAAGGAAAACACGACAGTAAAGCCCAGCCATATCGAGTTACTTTTCTGGTTACTCGCGCGATGGTCGTCGACTTCGATGGCCACATCGCCGCTGAACGTGAGCGCCCTGATGCCGAGAACCATCGATTCGATCAAGATGACGGCACCACGGATAATGGGAAGATTCCAGAATTTATGACGTCGGGTGTACGATACATAAGGATCGTTTTTCAGGACGATCTTGCCATCGGATCGACGTACGGCAACGGAAACGCGTTCCGGAGATCGCATCATGACGCCCTCGATAACCGCCTGGCCGCCGACATTTTGCTTTGGTCTCATGCATTCCTCAGATTATATATACAAAAAACGGAATACGTTACAAAGCAACTGTGTAACAATCGTATCCCGTCATATGTTTTACACGTCGAGTGATGTTATGATTCTTTTTCTTCTTTACTCGTCTTATTATTTTTATCCTGTAAGCCGTACTTCTTCATGAATTTTTCGACACGACCGGCAGAGTCCACCAATTTCTGTTTACCAGTGAAAAAAGGGTGGCAATTGGAACAGATATCCAATTTCAGGTTTTCGACAGTGGATCGCGTGACAATGGTATTGCCACAGGCACACGTGATTGTTCCTACCGTATATTTAGGATGAATTTTATCCTTCAATTTAACTCACCTCCAAAAGTATGATGTATGATTCACAAACTACAAATATAATAATAAAATTGGATGAAATCAAGGAAAAAATTGCATTTAAGAGTTCATTATGTCAAGAAATTTCTTGTTCGATTTCGTACCGCGCAATTTTTCCAGTAAAAATTCGATGGCTTCCACCGGAGCGAGTTCACTGAGTATTTTTCGTAATATCCAGACGCGGTTAAGCACGGAGCTGTCGAGCAGTAACTCTTCTTTTCTTGTTCCTGATTTGTTGATATCGATGGCAGGAAACACCCGTCGATCGGATAGTTCACGATTTAGCTGCAGTTCCATGTTACCGGTGCCCTTAAATTCCTCGAAGATAACTTCATCCATACGGCTACCCGTATCGATCAGGGCTGTAGCGATGATTGTGAGACTACCCCCCTCCTCTATGTTTCTTGCTGCTCCGAAGAAGCGCTTCGGTTTCTGCAGGGCGCTGGCATCAACACCACCGGATAATATTTTACCGCTGTGCGGCACAACGGTGTTATGAGCTCGCGCTAATCGAGTGATGCTGTCGAGCAAAATAACCACATCGTAACCATATTCGACCAATCGTTTGGATTTTTCGATCACCATATCGGCGACTTGTACGTGTCTTTCGGCTGGTTCATCGAAGGTCGAGCTGACGACCTCGGCTTTTACCGAACGTTCCATATCCGTTACTTCTTCCGGGCGTTCGTCGATAAGCAAGACAATGAGCTTGATCTCCGGATGGTTGGTGGTGATGCTATTAGCGATAGCCTGTAACAGCATGGTCTTACCCGTCTTGGGTTGGGCTACGATGAGTCCTCGTTGTCCTTTGCCGATAGGGGTTAAAAGGTCCATGATGCGTGTTGCATATTGTGTTGGGGCCATTTCAAGTTTAATGCGTTCCTCAGGATAGAGAGGGGTTAAATTATCGAAAATGATCTTTGATTTGGCCGCTTCAGGATTTTCGTAATTGACTGCCTCGACCTTGAGTAAGGCAAAAAAGCGTTCGTTCTCCTTCGGCGGACGAATTTGGCCAGACACGACGTCGCCTGTCCTGAGTCCAAACCTCTTAATCTGCGAAGGTGAGACGTAAATATCATCGGGACCTGGTAAATAGTTGTAGTCTGACGATCTCAGGAAACCGTAACCATCGGGCAATATTTCGAGAACGCCTTCAGAGAAGATTAAGCCTTCTTTTTTTGTTTGTTCTTCCAGAATTCTAAAAATCAGTTCCTGCTTTTTCAAACTTGAATAACCAGCGATATCAAATTCCTGTGCGATCTTATTCAATTCGGCAATCTTCAACGATTTTAATTCATTAATATCCATACTTTTTGTCCTAAATTTATACTAAAATTAGAGCGGTTGATAAGCTGCTCCGCACCTATTTTAAGAGGAGAGAGCTCCATCTGGCTGCGCGGGCTAAGCATCCTTTATATTACTATTCATTGTGACTATTACTTCATCCACAGTCGCTTTGTCAAGCGGAGCAAAGCGGTGTTCGGAAAAGAAAAATAGATCATCAGCATTTTGAGCCATTGTATGCTTGACTATAGTGATCTTATTTTATCTGAATCATCATGTTGGAGTATTGAGTATCGTAAATTATTTTAAGTTTCAAGATCATTAAAAAAATAGTGTCCTTGATTCGGGCATCGTTTACTACCATTACATAAAGAGGATAATCATTGAGGAACCTTATGTGGCGTTTGAAATCCAACAGTTGAACTGTGCACGAGTTCTATTGTTCCCATGAAAATATAGATTCTTGATTTTTTGGATCGAAGAAATGAGCCTTCCCCATGTTAAAAATGATCGATATTTTTTGGCCTATAGCCGGGGTTTTTCGTGCTGCGACACGAGCGACATAAGAGTTAAGGCCTGTGTTTAGATATAAAAATACTTCATTACCTAACGGTTCGACCACTTCCACCATGCTCTCCACGGTGTCGCTGTTCTCTTTTTGAATACCATGAGCAAAGTCAGCTTCATAAATATTTTCAGGTCGAATGCCTAAAGTCATACGTTGATCTTTGTAGAGCTTAAGTTTTTCTTCAAATTGAGGTGGTATGGCTAACTGAATTTTCCCTTCATCAAAAGTCAACCTCCCATTCATCTGTTTAATAGTCCCTTCCATGAAATTCATAGAAGGACTACCGATGAAACCGGCGACAAAGAGGTTATTCGGCTTATTGTAAAGGTTTAAAGGTGAGTCGATTTGCTGAATCAAACCATCTTTCATGACGACGATGCGATCTCCCATGGTCATGGCTTCCATCTGGTCATGAGTGACATATATCATGGTGGTTTCGAGACGTGAGTGTAATTTTGATATTTCAGTGCGCATCTGGACGCGCAGCTTTGCATCCAGATTAGAGAGGGGTTCATCAAACAGGAAAACCTTCGGTTTTCTGACGATGGCTCTGCCCACAGCGACTCGCTGCCTCTGGCCGCCTGATAGAGCTTTAGGCCTTCGATGGAGCAGGTTTTTAATCTCCAGTATTTCTGCCGCCTCATTGACTCGTCGATCAATTTCATCTTTAGGGAATTTTCGCAGCTTTAACCCAAACGCCATATTTTGATACACCGTCATGTGCGGATATAGTGCATAGTTCTGGAAAACCATCGCAATGTCCCTGTCTTTTGGGGGGACATCGTTAACTAATTTATCATCAATATAAATCTCACCCGAAGTGATGTCTTCGAGTCCCGCGATCATTCTTAGCGTTGTCGATTTTCCGCAGCCGGATGGGCCTACTAAGATGACAAATTCTTTATCCTGAATATCGACCGTCGCCTTGTCCACTGCGACGACGTTCTTATCGAAAATTTTCGTAACGTTTCTTAATTGTACGTGTGCCATAGATTTCCTGGTTCCGAAGATTATGCTGATAGGTTTTAGTTACTTATGCATGTTTTTTATCAAATTTATTCACTTCACAGTAAAAAAGATCAAATTGTGGAATTTGGGAAGTTAAAGTAAGTGAATCTGGTGTGTTATAATTTAATTTAATCAATATTTTCATATTTGTCAAGTTTTTTTATTGTATTTTAAAATTTCTCCTACCGTATAGTGTGAACCAGTTCCGATCAGCAGATCGCCCTGTTTACTTATTGATCTGAGATATTTCAATCCCTCGGGTACGGTTTGAAATTCTAAAACATTTTTGTTATATTGGCGTGCTACTTTTGCCAGCGGAGCTGTCTCCATTGCCCTCTCTGATTCGGATTTGACGACCACGATGTGGGTGGCTATCTGACTGAGCAATTTCATCATGGATGAGTAATCCTTGGTCTTGACGATGCCCACCAGGATATTCAAATTTTCATACGTGTAATAATTTGAGATTGTCTTGATGAGCGTTCTTATCCCGTTGGGATTATGGGCGACATCGACGATGAATGTCGGTGATTGATCGATCAACTGCATTCTGCCCGGCCATTTTACTTCCATTAAACCCTTGTATATATCGTCAATTTTTATATTGTAACCAGCATTTCTCAGGTGTTCAACGGACGCGATGGCAAGCGTTGCATTTTTATGTTGATGTTCACCGATAAGTGATAGTTTGAGTCGCGGATAAACAGTCCCGTTCAAATTCAGATCGAACGATTCAAATTTCCCGTTGTGGGATGAATTGCCAATCGTGTACTGATTGGCTACCTCGATCAGGTGAGACTTTTTCTGTTCACAAATACCCTTTAATGTATCGATTACAGTCGTATGTTTCGACATCGTGAGGCAGGTGATACCTTGCTTGATGATTCCGCCTTTTTCGATGGCTATCTTTTTCCGGGAGTTACCGAGAAGCTGTGTATGGTCCAGTTCGACGTCCGTAATAATCGTTAAGACGGGATCTACGACGTTCGTTGCATCAAGTCGGCCACCCAGACCGACCTCTATGACGGCGATGTCGATGTTTCTGTCCGCAAAATAACTGAAAGCAATGGTTGTCAGGGCTTCGAAGAATGTACATTTATATTTATCGATGAGAGGTCTTAAATGAGTTACATAATACACAAGGTCATCGAGGGCGATCGGCACCTGATTGCATTTTATTCTCTCGCAGACGCTAATCAGATGCGGTGAAGTGTACAAACCCGTGGTGCAACCCGCAGAGTGAAGAATCGATTCTAAAATAGCACAGGTGGAACCTTTTCCATTCGTGCCTGTGATGTGAACTACCTTGAACTTTTGATGCGGATTACCAATTTCTCTCAGTAGCGCGCGAATCTTATTCAGTCCTAATTTCCAACCCAGACTATTTAAATCGTACAGATACTGAATTGCCTCGTGATTGTCCATATTCTTTTAACTGATACACCTTGTCCGTTAATTCCGCGCCAGGGATTAAATGTAAACCGTAAATTTAATATAAAAAGAAATAATTTGCAAGAGAAAAGAAATCGAACATCTTTTATTTAAAGACCATTAATATCAGCTAAAAATGGGTTCGTCCTTTTTTCGTAGCCAATTGTTGTCTCTGGGCCATGGCCGGGGTGGATCTTATACTTGTCAGGATAAATAAATAATTTTGATGTAATGCTTCTTAGTAGCTGGTTATGATTACCACCGGGGAGGTCTGTGCGACCAACGGATCCGTAGAAAATTAAATCACCCACGAAGAGATGCTCGCCTATGCTGTAAGTGACGCTTCCCGGAGAGTGACCGGGGGTGTGTATCACTCTGATTTTTTCATTCCCCAGAGGAATTTCATCATCATTCTCAATGAATCGGTCAGGTTGTGGATTTCCCGGATCCGGCAGACCGAACAATTGGGCGTGCAGCCGTGCTTCTCCCAGCAGAAATAGATCATCCTGATGCATGCAGACGGGGACGTTTGTTCTTTTTTTAAAGGATTCGAGTTTGAGAACGTGGTCGACATGTCCATGTGTGATCAAGATGTATCGAAGCGTTAATTGAGCCGACTGGAGTCTGTCCATAATATCATCTTCATCAGCAGCGGGATCGATGACTACGGCATTCATGGTCTCGGTGCATCCGACGATGTAGCAGTTCATGTCTAGTAAGGGTGCCAGTATGCGTTCGATTACGATCATATCAACCTTTCCAAATTTTAATTCGGTTTCAATACCAACAGTTTAACGCTCTTTTCCTCTATCTTTTCTCTGTTCAATAAACACTTTTTTAATGAGCTATTTTCCCAGAGAGAAAATTGATCAGCATAGTGTTCGCTGATGATCTGATCCGATTGGCCGGCATAGGTGAGCGACCGCGTATAGTCCCTGTTTGATGTTTCAGCAATCCGCAGCAGACCGGAAAAAAGGCTGATATGCACCTCAGGGGTATAATCGGTTACAGCGGAGAATATGGCATCACCATAGCCTCTTAGAGCAATTGATTTTTCCTTTAATAATGAATTTTTTAAGGAATCGGTATACGGATTATCTGAAAAATAAAGGGTTGTCAGTTTACCCCAACGCCAGTCATCAACTAATTCGCCATAATGATTTTTAAGATACAGAAACGCCTCTGCCAGACTCGATTTGACGATGTCTGATCTCTTTTCAACCAATCGGGTATCCACATCGTCATACCATACGGACGTCGGATTTTGCAAAATTTGATATAGAAGATCCGTTGATACATAGGGATTCGCAGCTACCGCGCGATAGAGTGTGTCGCCGAGTTCATCGCGAAAAATGCTCCTGAGCAACGTGTGTGACATCACATGGCATATCGATGTAGCGATATCAACGCGTTCGGCGCGATAATCGTAGTGATGGAGTATGTCATGAAAGTATAATTTAAAGCGCTCATCGATGCTGCTCGTCAAGATATCGTCGATGATCGATCGCGTCACCATCTCGTTAAAATTTGAGTATGAATCATTCTGCATCGCGATGATGTCGGGCAGTTTCAAGCTGGTTTTTGCTTCAATCAACTGCTGAACACGCTGATAACGATGGTGAAGCAGAAGATGATGGTTCCTGCGTGACGCGTGATTCAACGAGTGTGAGAGCAGAGCCGCAGGACTGGGAGTGCTGATTTCGCTGCTAAATGAAGATGGTAATTCGACGGGATCGGCGAATTTATATTTCTCAAATTGTGTGCTCGTCCCATCCCACAGATACATTCGCTGAGCTAGTGGCTGTTTCGGAGGGACAGCAGCGATGGTGCGTCCGATCATGTTGTTTGCGTCCGCATAGATAAATTCCAAAGCCGGGAATTTGTGATGCTGTACGCTGGCCAGAAATTGACGGCTGTTTTTTGAATGGATCAGTTGATAGGCACCAAGAAATTCATCCGTTGTTATCGATCCAACCCACTGATACGAGACGGAAAATCGTTGATCCACAAACGATTCGACTAAATCGGATATGATAGGCCCATGAGGAGTTCGTCTGATGGTGAGCGTATCGGATGGCTGATTGCGAACGTCGATCAGTTCCTGATCCAGTTCCAGCGGATGCCGTGTGGAACCAGATCGATACGAATTGGAATTGGTAGATTCGATGAAAAAATGGATTTCATCGAGCAGAAGTGTGTTGGCTGACCACGAGAAATCGTTGTTGTTGCCTTCAAAGAATAAAGGGATCCCGGGAATGGTGAACCCCTGGTAATTTATATTCGGACATATGAGATGAATTTCATAAAACAGCGTTGTTGATGAAGGGACAACATCAATGGTCTGAGCAAGGATCGGATGCTTTGTATCAGATTGTTCTGCGGGTAAAAACCATGAAAAAAAATTAAATTCAATAGGGAGCAGCGAATTAATCTGACTGCGAACGGATTGCAGGTAATGATGAAGCCTCAGAACATCGTTTGCATCAATAGAGGAATGGCGACCGGGAATATACGATTTCGTTAAATTCAACTCACGCAGATGGCGTGCGGGTGCTTTATACGCGATGGCTGATCGAAGCAGATCATCGTTATGGAACAATGAATTGCACAATACAACGAACCGATGGACGGTAATGATATCGTCGATGGTCCAGTGGGAAGGGGAGTGATCGTTCGTGATGAATTCGATCGGTAAATTAGCAGAACGGATATCGATACAGGCATTGATCCCGTTCACATAGTGAGTCAGCATGGTCGTGGATTCAGGGGATAAGTCGGCGAGGATCTTTTCCGTTAGTCGTGACAAACCAGCGAGTCGCACGAAACGATCCAATGATCTAGTCTCCTCTCCGAAAATCTCTGACAGCGTGCCGTTAGCCATGTGTTTTAGCAGATTCAATTGCCATAATCTGTCTTGTGCATGAACGAATCCGGCGCTGAAGAAGAGGTCTTTTTCATCGTTGGCGATGATATGAGGTACACCGTAATCATCCCGATAGATGCTCACGTTCGATCCGATCATATGGCATCGATACGAACCCGAATATTTGGGAATCGATCTGTTTATTAATAAGTGAGAGAAGAAGATAATAGAGAGGAATGTTAATATAGAGACGATCAGGATGCCCCGGATTATCTTCCCGGTGTTTGACATAGAGTATCCCCGGCGAGGTGAGCTGTTTTATTCTGTTTTTTCAGTACTTGTTTTCGCGTCTGACGGTTGAGGTTTCTCCCTGGGCTTTGAATCAGAGCTATTACCGGAATCGCGTCGTGAAAAGTCACGCTTATCAGAGCCGCTTTCACCGGAGTTCGATGATGGGTTTGAAGATGTGCTATTTGCTTGTTTACTCAACGTAGCAGGCCCCGTGTTTCCTGCGGGGGAAGACAGGGTGTTATTTCCGACAGCTTCATCGCGTCTGGTAAAATCTCTTTTTTGTGTGGGTGGTAATATTTCGGCATCACCCATTGCAGGAGGCGGTGAGTAAAAATCTTTTTCCTGCCACCATGTCATGTCATAAAAATATTGCCAGCGATAAAAATCGTGGTCTGCCGGCATCGAATGATACATCCCGATATAGGACGATCGGAAGGGATGTGTTGAATCATGACATCTTGAACAATCATCGATATAGAGAACGTTTTCGTCGAAAAATCCCTTTTCCTGAATGACGGATTCAGACAGGGTCGGATGCTGAATCACGGTGTAACATCCGATGATGTACATGCTCATCAGCAGCAGGGTAATTACTTTAACACGATACATGATAACACCTCGGGTCAGCTAGTCAATCGGCGACGATATACAATTTTTAATTCTCTGTTGGAGTACTTTACATTGTTCCCATCATCATCGAGAGTATTTTTATTGATATCTTTCAACGCGAATTCAAGATAAAATTGGTCGAGGAACATCCATCGTACGGCGAGATTCATGTAACCACTTCCTGAACCGTATCGCTTCTCAGTCTTATCATTCATAGCGGAGTCATATTCCCAGATGATAGCCAGTTCTCTTTCGAGGACCAGGTGTGCACCCAGGAACAGATTCATATCATTACGCGACTCCCCATTTTCGTTGCTGAAATTAATTCCGCCGTGTATACCCATCTCGATGGCGGTAAGATTTCGTCTGGGTGCTCGCGAGAGGATATTATTTTTACTGGCGACGATATAAAATCCCGGCGATTTGATTTGATAACGATTATCCTCTTCGTAAAATCTGCCATAGCCCTGACTGTCGTATCCGATGGATAGCGCTGGGGAGAAGCCGTTGGGCAGCTCCCTTAGCACCTTGAACTTAAGATGTACACCAGGAGCTTCATTCCACATGACATCCCCTGAGCCAATCAGGTTCTGTCCGCCGAAGGCGATTCCCAGCATGAGTGCCCGTGTCAGGCCGATGTCGATCCCTGCGATCATACCCCCGTTACTGTATACGCGCATGTTCACATGAAAATACTGCTGGTATGTTTCACGTTGTGTATCTGTAATGATGGTGAGCGTATTGGCAGTGGGTTTATCGATTAAAAAAATGGGATCAAATGCATCCAGGTAGAGATAGCTTGAAGGAACGCGTCGATCTCTGTCTCTCGGATCCTCTTCAGGACCAGGGCGAAGCCATTGCGCATAGAGCAACAGCGGATATAATAAAATCGATATAATCGTCAGAGCAAATATTTTTTTCATGGTCATAAAAACCTTACATTTTACATCGTTATTTTATTGTTAACATAAATTTAAAATAAAAAGTGACGAAAAGCAAGCTAAATTTATAATTTAGTCAATAGAAAAGGGTAGACGACTAAATCTACCCTTTGATCATTGGCAACCGGTTATGATTTTATTCGATAATTTTAATTGCTTCGGCCGGGCAGCTTTCTGCGGCTTCCTTTGCGCATTCTTCTGCGTCTTCGGGAACTTCATCAACGATGACGGTGGCGACATCTTCGCCCATCGCATAGACTTCCGGACATGTATCTACACAGAGTTCACATGCTGTGCAGAGATCTTCATCGATTACAACTTTCATTGAGGCAACCTCCTGATTAGAATTAAATAGTGAAACATATTAGGCTCATTAAAAAAATGAGATTAAAAATAATGAAAAAATATGTAATAGTCAAATGATTTTTCAGTTAATTCCTCCACGTCCTGATCTGTGTCGGTTGAATGGATTTTATACTGCTCTGCTTCGCACACAGGATTTCGCGATTTGTAACTTTTTTTGTAATAGAAATGTTTGCATAGGCTCATCAACTGGTTTACCTGATAGAAGATTGCAGTCATGGTTTAAAACTATCTTACATGGGAGGATGTTCCAACCTGGTTTAAGTCAGATCTCCCTTTGATCGGAAGATTGCTGGTTTACGATTCAGAACCCTTCACGGCTCAATTCGGATGCACGTCGTTCATCGCGTACGATCAGCCAGTTCTGATTCGAGTACCCTGATCTGTGAAAGCGTTTCGTCAAACGAGTGTAAAGGTCCATTGGTTTCCTGGTGAGGATCTCGTTTCCCGGCGTTTTCGAGCGCATCAGAGACCCACTTTTCAGCCTCTGTATAACGGCCCAATTGATATTCGCAGTGAGCCAGTCCAAATTCACATGATGACAGAAAACCGTAGCAGGGTTTAAAGCGACTGGCCTGCAGCTTGCGGTGAAGTTTGTGGTAGCACAGTCTCGCCTCTGACCATTCATGCAATTGAACTAAGATCTTCGCTCTCAGGTACAGCCATGTCGGATCGTTTGCAAAATGTGGTTCTAACCGTTGGCACTCTTTTAACGCCGTATCGAACATCCCTTCATAATAATAGATTTGCAGCAGTATCATCTGCCCTTCCAGTTTTGAGAATTGGCCCTTATCGACGGCAATTTTGATGTATTCGATACCTTTCTCACGCTCATCTTTCACGAATCTTAAAAACGATAAAATACGTGTTTTCACGCTCTTCCAGTAATAAAACAGACCCAGTCCGAGGTACGCGTCGTAGATGGAGTCATCGAGCTGATACGATTTTTTAATGTGGTTGAAACCGCTGAGGCCCTCCCTGAACGCTGCTAACCATTCATGATGTCTCATGTGCTGTAATCCCTTAATCCCTTTCGCTGCTCCATAGAAGAAGTGGTTTTCCGCATTCGTGTCATCAGCAGCCAGTTTGGACTCGCCCTTGTCGATGGCCAGAGTAATCAGGCTATCGAACTCGGCATGGTATCTGTTCGTCCAGTAATTTCTCATTATCCCGTGATAGATGGAAGCGGCGCCGAGATATCCCAATGGTTCCTCGGGATGGAGTCGAATAATCTCATCACAGATTACCAGGGCTGAATCGTAATCTTCCATTTGAAAACATTTAATCGCGATATCGATTTTAGTCATTAAGACTTCGTCGGTTGATAATTTTTGCGGGAAGGCAGAGCCAGGGAAAATGTTGAAAATGACCAGTAAAAGAGTAATTTTTAAACGTGGTGAGTGGATCATGATAGATACATTTGATAGAAATAAACAAAGCAATAAGGAGATGAATAGTCTCTCGTTCGTGATCGATGTTTAGAAAAATCCATTCCAGATGGCCAAAATAAAGCACAGGACAGTGATTATCAGGCTGATTGAAGCCACGTTCTTATGAATGAGCGTCTCTGGTCTTCTTTCACTATATCCAAGCAGTTTCGCCGTGAGGTAGCCTCCGATGAATCCGCCTGCATGAGCCCAGTTATTTATGCCGGAGAACAGGAAGCCAAAAGCGAATAATAAAATTGCATAACCGATCAGCTGTTTAAAAATGGCTTGACCGAAGAAGCCACCACGATCTCGGCCATAGAATATCAGCGCTCCCATCAGGCCGAAGATCGAACCAGAGGCGCCGATCGTATATGCCTCGTTTAATGTGCCGGATATCAAGAAGCCGAGTACTCCGGAGATGGTAAATATCAGGATCAACCTGGAGAGGCCGAATAGTTCCTCAACCATCGGACCGAGTTGCCGGATCCAGAGCATATTAAATAAGATATGCAGCAGACCGCCGTGCAGATAGATGGCCGTAACCAGCGTCCAGAATCTACCCTGGAGTAATGCGTATTGTCCGGTCATGCCCAGCCTGTCCAAAGCATATATCGAGGGGGATAGAAGATTGAAGATGCTTCCGGAGCCGGAAAGCGCAGACGGATCGATGATAATGCTCAATATATATAATCCTGAGCAAAAATAAATGATCATCTTGGTGTAACTCAGTCGTTTATTGAACATGGTCATTAGTTTAATAAAAACATTTTGCTTGCCCGGATATTTGAGTCCGCAATGGATGCAATATTTCGAATTGGCATTAATCAGTTTGCCGCAATTAGGACACAGGATGGCACCTATATTTCTTGCTTTTTTTTCTGGCATATTGTTAATTATTTGAAATGGGTTGCAGGATTTGTACTACGAACAGATTATGTTCTTTATCGAATGTAAGGCACGACGATTGATTATTTTCGAAAAACCATTCTGACGGATGAATAAATGATAATCTTAAGGTTATCATTGATGTATTCGTTTTCGGAAATATTCGGAATATGGTCAGCCTGGATAATTCGATAGTATATTTTAAACGGATAATCAGCCAGGAGACGATCAGAAAAATCATAAATTTTTTCTTTTTTGTACTACCATTTTGCATCAGTATTCTCGATATTAAAGTGACGTGACCCTGCTTATTATAGCAAAGAATGAGCTAAATGTCAAATACTTTTTAACTATTATTGAAATTTACCTGGTGAATCGAAACATTTAGAGAAAAATTACGTCAATAAAACAAGTACGAAATTCATTTCGAATAACACATCTTAAAGGAGGGTAATATGCCGGGCAGTGAACTAACTGGTAAAGAGATGAGCACCATCAATAGAATTTTCAATATCTTTGTTTCGCCACGCACCACGTTCGAGAGCATCGACAGAAAACCAGATTGGTTTATACCAATATTAATTTTCGTTATTATAACTACTATTGTTTCATTCTTCATTATGCCGATTGCATTGGATCAGCAATTTGAACAGCAGCGCATTAAAATGCAGGAGAGAGGAATGAGTGACGAAGAGATTGAAACTGCATTGACTATGGGAAGAAAGTATGCAGAGAAGATAGGGCCTATCAGTGCACCCGTCAGTGCCGTCATAATTCTGGTCATCATCGCTGCTGTTGTATATTTCCTTGGGAATGTTATATTAGGAGGCAAGACATCGTTCAAGAAAATATTATCCGTCATCTCCTACACGTCGCTTATAGGAGGTCTGGGTGGTTTATTGCTGTTACCGATTATGTTATCCAAGAAATCGATGAACGTCCATTTCAGTCTGGCGACGTTTTTACCCGATAAATCAGCCGAAACGGTGATATATCAGCTATTGAAGAGCGTTGATTTCTTTATGTTATGGCAGATCTTTGTCGCGGGCATCGGAATGGCTGTACTCTATCGCATGTCGACGAAGAAGACGACGACGGCTTTAATAGTTTTATACGTCGTTATTACCCTAATCGGTGTAGGTTTTAGAAGCTTAATGTAAGTATTATTCTCGGAAAGGTTTTACAATGGATAGATATAGATTATGGATCTGGATCATTATCGTATTGATGATAGCGACTAGCGTGCGCGCTCAGGATCGACAGAAAATCACTCTGGATGAATGTGTTAAAATTGCCCTTAAAAACAATACCGATATTGTTTCGGCCAAGAGCAACTATCTGATGAACAAGGAAGGATTGCGCTCGGCGTGGGGTAGTTTTTTACCCAGAATAACCGCAAACGCACAATACAGAAGACGGAACGAGGAACTCATCATGTTCCGCTATCAGGATCTGGTGTCATCGAAAGATTCGTATTATTACGACGTCAGTGTAAGTCAGCCTATTTTCACAGGATTCAGAAATTATGCCAACCTGCAAAAGAGCCAATTAGAGACGGACATGTACGAGTATTATCTGGTGAACACCGAACAACTCACCCAATTAGCAGTGAAATCCAGATATTATGAGGTTTTAAAGAACGAACAGCTTCTTGATGTGGCTCAGGAGACTCTGAACGGAAGTGAGGAGGAGTTATTGCGGATCGAGACGATGCAGCGCGTGGGTTCTGTATCCATGGCTGAGGTCTATCAACTGAAAGTACGTGTAGGGCAAAATCGTCTGGCATTGATTGAGGCACAAAATGCGCTGATCACATCGCAGACCGATTTAAATCACACGCTCGGCATCGATGTGAACACCTCACTAGAGTTGGAGGAGCAGGAGTTAGAATTCCAATCGATTGAAGTCGACTTCGACCAGTTGCTGCAGCAGGCGCTGGAAAACCGGGTTGATTATTTAGCCGTACGAAATAAATATGAACGTGCCGGGTACGATGTGATGGCCCAGCGCAGCGGGTATTATCCGCAAGTCAGTCTCGATGCGAACTACAATTGGTTTGATGTCAATTTACCCGGATCGCAGAGGGATTTGGACGAATTTGATTCCTATTCGGTTAGTGTCAATTTAAGTTTAAATATATTCGATCGATTTCAGACGTCGTCGAGTGTAGGTATGGCAAAGGCTTCACTGATGGCGGTGGAAGCCGAATTAGAGCAGGCCAAACGTCAGGTTACTTTGGACGTAAAACAGGCGATTTTGAATATACAGATGTCTGTGGAAAATATTAATGTGACGAATGAAAATTTAATCGCCGCACAGGAAGATTATCGTCTCGCCAAAGAGCGATATACGATCGGTGCCGGGACACTGCTGGAACAGATCTCGGCCGAGATATCACTATCCGGTGCAAAAGCCAATCGTATTAAAGCGTTATATGATTACAAATATAGTCTGGCAGCTCTTGAACTGGCCGTGGGTAAATTGAGTGTCATCGATGACTAGTTCGATGCATTAGCCAGCGCCCTATGTGGTCGTCGCTAGTAAATGGTTTTCATGCAATTCATAAACGTTGATGGAGAATTCAGATGTCAAAACGGAAGAAGACATTTATCATTATCGGGATCATCATAATCATTGCGATATTTATGATCTTTAATCTCATGAAGAGTAAGGGTGGAGAAATTGAAGTCCAGGTCGACGAAGTAAAGGCGAGTGATATTGTGCAAACGGTTTCTGGCTCCGGAAAAATCAGACCAGAAGTCGAAGTAGACATAACCGCCAACGTCAGTGCTGAGATCATACGGCTTAACGTTAAAGAAGGGGACATAGTCAAGAAGGGGGATTTGTTAGTTGAGCTGGATCGATATAAGTATGAAGCCTCCGTGCAACAGGCGAGGTCTAATTTAAAATCAGCCCAGGCCAGTCTTCAAAAATCGAAGAGCGAATATTTACGCGTCATCGATCTGTTCGGTCAGAACCTGGTTTCGCAAGCCGAGAAGGAAAGCGCCGAAGCGTCTATGTTACTGGCCGAAAGTAACGTGGAACAGGCTCAGGCGACAGTTGAGCAAGCGGAAGACGATCTGCGGAAGACGCGACTCTATTCGCCGATAGACGGTACGGTCACCGTCCTTAATAAGGAACAGGGGGAGATCGCACTCGGTTCGATGTTCCAATCCGATGTGATCATGGTCGTCGCCGATCTATCGAGGATGGAAGTATTATCGGAGATCGACGAAAATGACGTCGTTCTGGTCTCGATTAATGATACCACGAATATTGAAGTCGATGCGTTACCCGACACGGTACTGAAGGGTGTTGTCTCTGAAATTGCACATTCGGCAACGACACGCGGCTATGGTACTCAGGATGAGGTGACGAATTTTGAAGTAAAGATCGCGATCATCGATCCGTTGCCGAAGCTGCGTCCCGGCATGTCGGCCACGGTTGATATTGAGACGGAGAAGCATCATGGCGTACTGACTGTCCCGATTCAATCGGTCACTCTGAAGGCGGAGAGCGAGATAGAGATGCTGAAGGATAAGGTCCCGGCAGATTCATCGGTATCTGAGTCAAAATCCAATCCGGAGAACGGAGAACCATCAACCGAGAAACAGATGAAGGAAGTCGTGTTCGTCGTTGAAGGTAACGCAGTAAAAATCGTACCCGTGGAGACGGGAATCAGTGATGACAGAAACATTGAGATCGTCAATGGACTTGAAAAAGGCATGAAGGTCGTTACGGGAACTTATCGTGCGATTTCCAAGCTGCTGAAAGATGGCAGTTTAGTGAAGATTAAGAGTCAACCGAAGTAAGGGCGATACACAACGGATTAGTGGAAGAAATTAGAGGTGCATAGATGTTAATCGATATAAAAGATGTCCAAAAAATATATGAAGTCGGAACAGTACAAGTGCCAGCCTTGAAAGGTATCAATCTGCAGATAAAGGAAAATGAGTACCTGTCCATTATGGGTCCTTCTGGTTCCGGGAAATCGACGTTGATGAATATTCTGGGATGTTTGGATACGGTGACATCCGGTGAATATCTGTTCGCCGGTGTGAATGTCAGTGAGATGAATGATAATCAATTGGCCGAGATCAGGAACAGAGAGATCGGATTCGTTTTTCAGACATTCAACCTTTTGCCGCGAGCCACTGCGCTGCACAACGTGGAGCTGCCGTTAATTTATAACGGAACATCCAGTTCAAAGCGCAAGACGATGGCCAGGGATGCACTGGAGCGAGTTGGTTTAGGCGATCGTGTCAATCATAAACCCAATGAACTATCGGGGGGACAGCGACAACGTGTCGCCATTGCCCGGGCGTTAATAAACAATCCCAAAATTATTCTGGCTGATGAACCGACTGGTAACTTAGACACCAGAACCGGTGAAGAGATCATGGAGATTTTCGAAGCTCTTCATGATGCAGGGAACACCGTGATCATGGTGACTCACGAAGAGTATATCGCTGAACACACGAACAGGATCGTAAGGATTCGTGATGGTCAAATCGAACGTGACGAAGCGATTTAAATAATTGGCGTATTTTGAATGATTTAGCAGACCAGGCTTTGCTCCTGCTGTATAAAGCTGCCGATGAACGGGAAAGACAGACATCTGAACCCTTTTATAAAGGAGGCGAAGCAGCGCATCAGAAAAGGTCACGCTGCTATATTGAGTTTGATGATCGCGGCGGGAAGGTGACAAATTCCTGGTTATACACGTTCGGAGTAACTCAACAGCTGCATTACATAACTATAGGATATCACGATGAGATTTTTGATCGAATTGTGGGAAGGATTCAAGATTGCGTTGGTAGCGTTGCGGAGCAATAAGCTTCGCACATTTTTAACCACGCTGGGCATTGTGATCGGTATCATGACGGTTATTACCATTCATGCGATCATCATCGGTTTAAATGATGCCTTTTATGAATCGATCTCTTCTTTAGGATCGGATACGCTGTACATCCAGAAGTTCTCCTGGGGATCCAGGGAGGATTGGTTAAAAGCCTTGCACCGCAAGGACATCACCGTTAAGGAGGCCGAAGAGATCGAAGAGTATGCCACGCTGGTAAGTGCAGTTGCACCGACGGTCTATGCGAGTCGCACAGTGAAATACGGCAGTGAAAAGTTGACCCGCATGCTGGTCATCGGTACGAATGCAGACTATGTGACCACGTCGAATACACTGCCAGAATATGGGCGGCCTCTTTCGGATTTGGATGTCGATAATCGTCGCTATGTATGTGTAATCGGATATGAGATAGCCGATAAGTTATTTAAAAATACGAATCCCCTCGGCAGGCGGATCACGATAGGTCTCGATAAATTCCGGGTTATCGGAGTGCTTGAAGAGCGCGGAACGATGTTGGGTGATAATATGGATGCTCGTGTTATCATACCGATCGGTCTGTTTCAAAAATTATACGGATCGCGGCGATGGGTCACCATCGAGGTGAAGGTCAGCGATCCGGCTTTAATGGACGAAGCAAAGGATGAAATTACCGGTATTTTGCGACGAGCCAGGAGAGTCCCTCCGCAAAAGGAGAACGATTTTGCCATCAATGAGCAGAGTTTGATATCCGATCTGTACAACAATCTGACCGGTGCGCTGTATGCCGTGGCCTTTGGTGTGGGAGCGATATCGCTCATCGTGGGTGGTATTGGGGTCATGAACATCATGTTGGTATCGGTCACCGAACGTACGAGGGAGATTGGAATTCGAAAAGCGCTTGGGGCACGGAACAAAGACATCTTGTGGCAATTTTTAGTCGAGTCGATTGCGGTAAGTGCGGTAGGAGGAGCCATTGGAATCATCATTGGTTTTCTGCTGGCTAAGCTCATTGCATCGGCGACGTTTTTATCGGCCTCGATCTCGATGGTGTCGATCATCATCGGATTGGTGTTTATCGCGCTGGTGGGTATCACCTTCGGGTTATTCCCTGCCTATAAGGCGGCGCGGCAGGATCCCATTGCGGCACTACGATATGAATAGGGTGAACGAACATGCAAGTTAATGAGAGTTTTATGGTCGCATTAGATGCGATGCGGGGTAACAAACTACGATCCATTCTGACGACACTTGGTATTATTATTGGTGTAACTACCATCATCGGTATGATGACGATCATTCAGGGTCTGCAAAACTACATGGTCGACCAGCTTTCGGTGCTCGGTTCAAATACGTTTCAGGTGCAAAAGAATCCTGCGGTGCAATTTGGTCATCTTGATGAGAAGTATCGTAATCGCAAGAATCTGGAACTTGAACACGCCGAGGCGATCAAAGCTGCGCAGGCGGTCAAAGCCGTCGGACCGGAGGACTGGATATGGGGAAAGGTCGTCCGGTACAAGGAGAAGCGGACGAACCCAGATATTGTGATGGCAGGGGCCACGCCTGAGTTCCAGGTGGCCAACGGTTATTATGTGGACGAAGGTCGTTTCCTCACCCAGGAGGACGTTGATCTGCGCAGAAATGTCATTATTTTGGGAAAAGATATCGTGGAGTTTCTATTCCCCCATTCCAGCCCAATCGATCAAGACGTACGCATCGATGCATATAAATTCAAGGTCATCGGTACTCTCGAAGAACAGGGGGGTGCGTTTGGACAGAGCAAAGATAATTATATTATTATTCCTATCACGACCGCCCAAAAATATTATGGAGATAAGCGGAGCTTAAATATCACCGTCCAGGCGCAGAGCGTTGAGGAACTGGATACGGCGATCGAACAGACGATTGGTCTGCTGAGGATCGCCCGTAAGGTCCCACCGGGTGAGCCCAATGATTTTGAAATCTTTACCAGCGAATCGCTGGTGGACACGTTTAATGATCTGACGAAATATGTGAAGATAGCCGCCATCGGTATCGCGTTTATCTCGCTGTTAGTCGGCGGCATCGGGATCATGAACATTATGCTCGTGTCGGTGACGGAGCGAACGAGAGAAATTGGAATTCGCAAATCGGTCGGCGCCCAAAAGAAAGATATCCTGTGGCAATTCATGATCGAGGCGATTATATTAAGTAATATTGGGGGTATAATCGGCATTCTTGTCGGCATTTTAGTGGGAGTATTAGTCGGTCTGGTCACGCCGTTACCAACGGCTATCCCGGCGTGGTCGATTTTGCTGGGGATCGGATTTTGTACGATCGTTGGACTCTTTTTCGGGATTTTTCCCGCGGCCAAGGCGGCGAAACTCGATCCGATCGTTGCACTGAGATATGAATAAGTCGTCTGTTTGTTCGTTTTTTAATCAAATTACGGACTGTTTTCAACTATTTCTCAAGATGAAAATCGTGATATAAGAAGGCACTATTGATATACACAAAGAACCAGAGGAGCGATAACATGATGATAAGTTCGGAAAAAGTGAAATCGGCGCTTATTATAAGAATTAGCGGTGATTTGATGGGCGGTACAGAGGAATTGACTGGCTTTAAAAATTTGATATTCGACGCGATCGAAGAGGATGTGGTAAACATTGTCGTTGATCTTAAAGAAGCTAACTGGATGAATAGTTCAGGCCTGGGTATGCTGATCACCGGTTTGAGTACGGCGAGAAGCAGTGGTGGCGACCTGAAGTTGGCTAATGTTTCGGATCGAATCCGACGTCCGCTCGAAGTGACGAAGTTAGATTCTGTGTTTGCCATTTATAATTCGGTAAAAGATGCTTTATCAAGTTTTTAAGAGGAGGAATTAGATGTCGATATTGACGAGAGAGGAGATAATCGAAAAAGTGCGACGTGGGGAGTCGCTCCAGGGAATGGATCTGTCTGAGGCCGACCTGTCGTACGAAAACCTCAGAGGCGCTGTTTTCGATGGTGCAAATTTAAATGAGGCACATTTACAGAACACAAATTTGGAAGGCGCCAGCTTTAAGGGTGCAAGCCTGGAACGAATCTTTCTCTTCGGTGCGAATCTTGCAAAATGCTGCTTCGATAACGCTGTGATGATCGATGCCAATATGCAGGATACGAATTTGTCTGAGGCGAGTTTCGTGAACGCTGACCTGACGCATGTAAAAATTTTCGGCAGTCAGGCTGAGAGCTCCAACTTTCAGAATGCGAACCTGGCCACCGCCCGTCTCAAACGCAGTAATTTCAAAGGATCACTGTTCCGGTCGGCTCAGATGACTGAAGCACACCTGGAACGCGCCGTCCTGACGAACGCGGATTTTTCTAACGCTGATTTGACGAATGCGAATCTCACGGATGCGGTGATGGACAATATAAAATTGGATGGTGCCGTTACGAATGGAATGAAACGATGACGAAAGGGCGTTTGGAATAGGATTTAAGGTAGTTTGTATCAGCCCTGAACGTGACGACGCGGTCCATAAGGAAAATATATTTAATATCCGGTTCAATGCCGGCAGACTCCGGATGAAGAAAATAAAGTGTATAAACACGGACCTGTTCCGTGTTTTTTTTTATCAATTGTTAAAATATTTTAATTTAATTATATTAATTACAATATGTTGGAACTTTCAATGGCTGATTGGAGTTATTCATTATTCGGAGAGCGAAGAATGTTTTAATCAATGAGATGTTATAGGAACGAGTAAGCAAATCATATCATGGTGTATATGAAATATCATTTGATGGACAGACTTGTTTGTTGCAAACGTATAGTCATCATGCTGACGATGACGTTATGTTGGATGTCTGTTGCTGACTTCGCGAAAAGTGAACCACAGCCGTTACTCCGGTACCAGCGAATCAATGTGCTTTTTCTCGTCTTGAATAACGGCGGAGCGTCTGCGATCGACAGTCCGACATTACGGCGCAGTGCAGAGATCGTGAGGTTATTCGCCTGGCGGCATTCAGGATGTAAGCTCGACTTCAAACCCATTCTCATCGATGTGAAACCCGATCTGGTAGCGAAAGAATTTTTATCTCATAGTGAAAATGAATCAGAATTTTTAAAAGACCTGTTGGCGTATCACTTAAAATCGAAATCGCAGGACTGCAACCTGGTGATCTATGTTGTGCCTGGTGGCTACCTGGAACGTAACAGGATGCTCTCGTATTTCAATGGGCAGCGTCTCATCGCCGTCATCCCGATCGATTATCCGTCCCCTGTGTTTTACCCCACGCATGATCCGCAGTTATATCATCATTTAATCTGGCCGATTTTAAATGTCTACATCCAGGCTGCGCGACACGCCTATATGCCAGACAGTGCCGAAAAAAATCCTGGCATAAAAATTCAGGAGTTTAAATCTGCTGCCGATCTATTCCGACTCGTCAGGTCAATTGATGTGAGCGAAGACCCATACGGAGAGACAGTGGAGGCTGTTGATCAAGATCATGATGGCATTCCGGATGACGATCCGACGGTGATGCTCGATGAAATTCGATTCGGATCGAGTGCGAAATTGATCGATAGCGATCAGGATGCTCTGTCGGACTTCGACGAGTTGGTGACCTTGCTTTACCGAGCCACCGATCCGAAAAATATAGATACCGATCGCGATGGCATCAGCGACGGACAGGATCGATATCCGCACATACCGGTACAGCCGGAAATCCCTAAATTTACGCCGTCCTTCGATGATCCGATCGATCGCTGGTATATAGTCTCCAGGGAGCTGCAATACACATTTTACAAAAGTGATCTGGAGCGTGAAATCGAATCTCAACTCTATATGAGTTGGGATGATGAATTTTTATATATCGCCTCTGCAACCAATATCCCCTGCTACCTGGAATTTTTCATCGACAGCAACCATGACGGATGGGAGGTAGGCTGTGATAACTATTACCTCGTCATCGATCCGTTTTCTTCCCGTTTCGAAGAACTTAAGGTGCTCGATAATACGAGTCGCGCCTTAAATTTACCAGGGCAGACGATGGCGATGGTTTGGGACAATGAGACCGATTACATATCTCAATACGGGCGACTCATCGATGAGAGTGAGGTGCGATTGGCTACGAAGATCCGGAGCGATTCGGGCGAGGATCGCTTTATCGTCAAATTCGCACTGCCTGCCAATGAACAAACCGGTCTTTTACTTCGGGAAGGCAAACAGATCGGAATCAAGGCGTATTATAATCTCAAGCTGTTTGACCGGGTGAAATTGATTGGTTCATTGTATGAGCCCGATTCTTTTTTCACTATCGAATTACGATAATGGTAACACCCATTGTCATCCCCTTCATATTTTTCCTGTTCGATTCATTTCCGGGCAAAATGCTGAACAGGCGTTTTATTCAATAGTATGCCACGCTAACCATCCGCTCGGTTTTAGCTTTGTAAAATTTTTCGATATAACCTGAATACTTCGCAAAATAACTTGATATTATTATTAATTCTCACTATATTATTCAGTATAATATAATGAGAATATGCAGATGCCCCATATGACAAAGGAAATGATCAGGCTCATTTGCTTCAATGATCTGCTCGATTCGAAACTGGACGCCAGCCTGTCACAATTCAAAGATAAATATATCAAAGTTCAGGTCACCTGTCTTGAGGAGTTACTCGATGAGCTGCGACTGGATTATCCGGCTATCCTTCTCATTCATTCCTCCGTTTTAAAGAACTCCATAAAACAGATCGAAGAAAAGATCACCAGCATCGATCCAGGTTATCTGGCGATCATCCAGATCGGTGACGATGTTTATGTGGAGATGTCCCATGTAAATTTTTATGATATCGTCTCACTGCCGATAACCAGGGTCAAATTAGCGGTTTCCATCGGTCACGCCTTTTCCTACTATGCGATGGATCAAGAGATAGTACGGGTTCATTTAAAGCTAAATACGCAGGTCAAAGAACTGTACGAACTGAATAAAATCGGTATTGCGTTATCGGCTGAGCAGGACACGGACAAGTTACTCGAATTGATTTTACAGAAGAGTAGGGAGATAACGCACGCGGATGCGGGCAGTCTATATCTGGTGGAGAAGATACCGGCTGAGAAATCCGATAAAAGTAATTACTTTGCTGACAAGCAATTGCGTTTCAAATTGATGCAGAACGATTCGGTGACCATCGGTGTGGGCGAATTTTTGATGCCGATCGAGAAACGAAGTATTGCCGGATACGTTGCGATCACCGATCAGGTATTGAATCTGCATGATGTGTATGAACTTCCTGCGGATTGCGATTTTGTGCACAATCGTGTTTTTGATGACGCGGTGGGCTACAGAGCGAAATCGATGCTCGTGATCCCGATGAAGACGCACAAGGACGAGATCATCGGAGTGTTGCAGCTTATCAACAGAAAGAAGCACTGGAATACGATCATCAATTCTCCGGGGAAAATTGAGGAAGAGATCATCCCGTTCGATGTGAAGTGTGTGAGTCTGGCCAGTTCACTTGCGAGTCAGGCGGCCGTTTCGATCGAGAACAATCGATTGTACGCGGAAATCAAAAAATCGTTTGAAGGTTTCATTAAGGCAGCCATGCACGCCATCGAGCAGCGCGATCCGACGACCTTCGGTCATTCGGAGAGGGTCGCAGTTCTGACGACGGCGCTCGCGAAGGTGGTGAACAAGACGACCAGCGGACCGTTGAAGGACGTACGGTTTACTAACGATCAGATCCATGAATTAAATTACGCCGCCTTGCTGCATGATTTCGGGAAGATCGGTGTTCGTGAAAATGTGTTAGTAAAGGCTAAGAAGTTATATCCGCATGAATTGGAATATATCAATTATCGCTTTCGGCTGTTCAAAAAATATAACCATCTTAACCTATCACATGAAAAGATCGATCTGCTGCTGAATAAGAAGAGGGAGGTAGTTTTAGAAAAGATTCGCAAACTCGATCATCAATTACAAGATTGGGACAATCTGGTGAAAGAATATTGGAATACTGTGATTGAAGCCAATGAACCTGATTTAATCATGAAAGAGGGTGTAAAGAAGATCTCCACGATAGGGAAATTAGTGTATCATGACAACGGACACGAAGAACAGGTGCTGACAGCGCATGAAATCGAGCGGCTTTCCATTCCAAAGGGGAGTCTAAGTGTAGAGGAGAGGGCAGAGATTAAATTACACGTCATCCATTCCTATAATTTTTTAAATAAGATACCCTGGACATCGGAATTTAAGAACATACCCGAAATTGTTTACGCGCATCACGAGCGACTTGATGGAACCGGTTATCCGCGGGGTCTCATGGCTAACGAAATTCCCATCCAGTCGAAGATGATCGCGATTACCGATACGTACGATGCGTTAACAGCCTGGGACCGGCCTTACAAAAAAGCCGTCCCATTTGAAAAGGCGCTTGAGATTATCGATTGGGAGGTCAATGCTGGTCACCTCGATGCGGAGTTGTTTCGAATATTTGTGGAAGCGAGATTATTTGATTTGGTTAGCAAAGATACAGAGCAGTTGGAATGATGTCCTCCTCGATGTTTGAAAAGGTGTAGACGGATCTGATCCTGGTAAAGCGAAAGAGATGAAATGGCGATTAGAGCGTATCGTTGCTCATTATTCGCCTGTTGTATGTATTGATGTAGGTAATCGTAAGACAATTTACCGATAGATTAACTGGCTATGAAAAAATTATTAGTACTAATGATACTTGTGTTTATTGGCGATTTCGGTGACAGTATGGCGACGCCGGGGGATGACTCGGGGCAGTCCGTTCAGGCGATGGTTGTCACGAACCATCAGCATGCCACCGACGCAGCGGTGCAGATATTGAAGGATGGCGGCAATGCGGTCGATGCGGCGGTGGCAGCCATGTTTGTCCTGTCCGTCGTGGAACCCTGGGCGAGCGGACCCGGCGGCGGTGGCCTTATGATGGTCTCTGAACCGCATAAGGCCGGGGTGACAGTCATCGATTTCAAGGAAAAGGCGCCGCTGAACGCCACAGAGCAATTGTTCTATCATGACGAAGATGCGTTCGGTTACAATGCGTACGCGGGTTATCGTTCCGTCTGCGTCCCCGGTATGATCGCCGGTGTGACGACGGCGTTAAATAAATTTGGCACCATGACTCAGGGGGAGGTGGTACAGCCTGCCATCGATATCGCTCGCACAGGCTTCGTCGTCAGCGAACGATTTAACACCATGCTATGGCGATATTACGATCTTGTCGAAAGGTATCAGGCGACATCCATCATCTACATGCCTGACCTGGTGCCGATTCCCGTGGACGAGACGATGCAGCGCGAAGATCTGGCCGTTACGCTGGAAACGTTGTCGCTGAGAGGCTTTCGTGATTTCTATCATGGGGTCATGGCCGAGGATATCGTGGATGAATTCAAGCTGAATGACGGTTTGCTTTCTCTGGATGATTTCGCTTCCTATACGACGATGAGTAGAAATCCGCTTCGAACCACTTACCGTGATTATGACATCGTAACGAATCCGTTGCCGAGTACGGGAGGGATATCGCTGATTCAGGTGATGAAATTGGCGGAACGCAGTACGATCAGCCAGACGAAGCACAACAGCGGAGCCTACATTCATCACTTGATCGAGGCGGTGTACCAGGCGGAACGTGATTCCCGGGAATACAGTCGCGATCCTGAAGCTTATCCGATTGATATTAGTACCTTCCTGAGTGACGAGCATATTGAACTCTTGAATTCCAGGATCGATAGTCTGCATGATTCGGAAGCGGAGTACGGTGGTGATCCATACAAGCTGAAGAGTCAGAATTCTTCGCCCATCTGTGTGATCGATGCGAACGGCATGGCAGTCACGGTGAATCAAACGATCAATTTCTATTTTGGCTCGCAGATAACGCATCCCAAGTATGGTATTTTATTCAATAACGGGTTGTACAGCTTTTCGCAGGACTCCTTGAGCGTGGACAGGATCGAATCGGGCAAGAAATCGGCTTCGAACCTGTTTTCGACGATCATCTATAAGGACGGGAAGCCGCACCTGTTGATCAATTCCACCGGAGAATCGTGTTCGGTGATCGTTACGGCACATCTGATCTGTTCGATTTTGGATTTCGGCTTGAGTGTGGAGGAGGCGATCGATTCACCCCGATTTTACGCGGAGGATGGAGTTGTCCATCTGGAAATGCGAATCGACTCGGAGTCGATAGAGGAGTTAAAGCGGAGGGGTCATGCGGTGAAGTTGCGTACAAATTATAATACGGATTTCGGACTGGCACAGGTGATATATATCGGGGGGGACACCTCGATATACGGAGCCGTCGATCCTCGCGGTGAGGGTACGGTGGGAGGATTTTGAGAAGGATGACCGAAAGTTAATCCGTGTGTGATATAGAATGAAAAAGTTGTTTCCGTTGGAGTACGCTCAGATTTTGGGAGCGATCGGGTTGGGGGCTGTATCAAAAGTCAACTTGTAGTGACGAATTTATTCGTCAAATAACATCTATTGGATGCAGAGAATAGATTTGCTACCACTAGTCGTGGTCAATATCTTGCAGTGGGACTCTTGATACAGCTCCATGGGGATAAGTGATCGTATTTGTAAGGTAAGCCATAGCTTGAGTTTTTGCTTAGATTATATTATTTTGTCGTTACACGAGGCGAGGGGAAGAGGATATATCCCCATGATATATACGGCCCTTGTTCGGTTTCTCACCCATCATTTAAACTCTTTTTCCACCATTTCCCACAGCGCCTTGATGGTAAGCGGCGCGCTGCCTTCGACTCTGTTGTTGATCAGGATATAGGCGTATTTTGTTTCTTTCACAGCGATACGAATCAGGTCCATCACGTCCGAACGCATTTGTGGTAGTTCGGTTTTAATTTTATCGAACGGTTCGAACATGGTGACCGTCTCCTGGTACGTCAATCCCGGAGGTGTCAATATCCTGGAGACGATGAAATCCGCGGTTATCGAGTCGTAACTGAGTTGTTTTGACACCAGCGGCATGAATGTCCACTGATTGAACACGTGGGCGACGTTGTGTTTGCGCAGGGTTTCGAAGTAGATGGGATCGAGAAAATTTTTATTTCTGATCTCGACGCTGTACTGAAAATCGGGAGGTAGTTTGCTGAAAAACTGGTCGAGGTCCTCACAAAATTCTTCGATCGATTTATCGTTCATGCGCATGTATTGGAATTCGAAAATAAACGGACCGGTGTGGTCAGTAAACGACTCGCGATAGGGGGTGAGTACGGTCTCATTGAAAACCTCAGGATTGAGGTAGCTGGGGTTGACTTTCCCCTTGTTGCTGCCGTATCGGGAGTGATTGGGGTAGCGATAGATGGTGATGCCTTCCCAGACTTTGCTGCATGTTTTGAAGTCTTCAGGTAACAGATTACCGTAGTGATCCAGCAGGTCTTTGGATGGTGGCTGATAGAAGAAAAGGTCCATGCCCACGGTAGAGAAACGCGGATCGCGGGCGTATTCGGCAAGGCAGTCCAGCTTGAAGCGGCCTTTGGGGTAATCCTGAAAGTAGACGAGTCCCTGCCATCCCTCAAAAGCCCACGAAGAGCTTCCAAGCTTGATATATTTTTTTATTTCCGGGTTCATAGTGAAATGCACGAGCAAGGTTAGTAGCGCAGTGGATTATAATCTGAATCAGCCTAATTTAACTCATCTTTTTGAAAAAAGCAAATATAAAATTATTAAGTACGTAGTTCTGTACGTAGTCCAAGCATTAGCTTGTGGGGTGGGGGGTATACGCTAATCCCCCTCCCTCGCGCACCTGAACCCCAGCGTATACTCCGTGTTACCAGGCTGCAGCGCGGTTCGATTATTCAGTCGAATAAACACCGGATTCGGGGATTCCCAATGTCCTCCGCGGGCTACTTTCCTGGTTTCCGGCCCTTCGGTTTTAAAAGGTCGATACGTTGTATATTGCCAGTCCTCCTCGTCGAGACCTGGGTATGGGTGATAAGTATCGGAGCACCATTCCATAACGTTGCCGCACATATCGTATAGACCGAATCCGTTGGCAGGGTAATTTCCCACCGGTCTGGTATTAATCTTTCTTCCGATGGTTATCCTGAGCAGACCGTCGAAGAAGGATTCGCCCTGAGAGCGGTAGTTCGCCTTATCGGGATCTGGTGTATCACCCCAGGGGAACCATTTAACGTCGTTACCGCCTTTAGCGGCGTATTCCCATTCAGCTTCGGTGGGCAGGCGTTTTCCGGCCCATGCAGCGTAGGCGCTGGCATCCTTCCATGTGACGTTGACGACGGGGTGATCAGCTCGTTCGGGATCCGCTGCGTATCGTGGCCAGTCGCCTTCGGCCTCATACCCGGTTTCACTCACGAATTGTTGGAACTGCTGATTAGTGACTTCGTAAACATCGAGGAAGAACGGTTTAATGGTGACGGTATGCTGCGGAGTCTCATCGCCGAACCATGCTTCGGCGTGCGATATCTTCATATGGGGCACTTTCTTACCTAATTCGACCAATGCGAAGATATCGTCATGCTCGATGCCCATCTCGAACTCCCCGCCGGCGAGGTAAATCATGCCGGGTTGCTGCGGGGGAGTGGATGCTTCCTGGCAGAAGGC
>JAFGOE010000062.1 GCA_016926625.1 Candidatus Zhuqueibacterota bacterium | reverse complement strand
TGTACATCCCGTTGCTCTTTCGAGCCATGATGAGTGGTTATTATTTCCCCGGTATTTGAGACATCAATAGACAATGTGTTCTCTTGAAACGTGATAGAAATATTGACGATTAACGGCATGGGGCTGGTTTGCATGCCGTACCTGATAGCGTTTTCGATCAGAGGCTGGCAGATAAACGCTGGGACGAGGCATTTACGCGCCGCATCATCGATTTTAAAGGAGACCTGAAGCGAATCTTTGTACCGAACTTTTTCGATGTTAAGGTAATTGTTCACGGCGTTGATCTCGTCATCAAGAAGAGCCTCGAATTTATCGAAATTGAGTATGGCATAGCGAAAGAATTCGGATAACTCAGATACCATATCCCATGCTTTTTCCTTACTGATGAGGATCATCGAGCGGATCGATCCCAGCGCATTGAACAGGAAATGGGGGTTCATCTGACTGCGCAAGAGCTTTAATTGAGCAAGATTGGCCAGGGCCCGCGCCTCGAGCAGATTTCGTCTTTGTCGCAAATAGTTGATAACGTGTGCGATCGTTAGCATGATCAACGCCAGTGCGAGCAGAGTAAACCAGGGTTTCTTCCAAAAAGGAGGTGTGATCATGATCTCAATCGAAGCCCCTTGTTCGTTCCAAATACCATCGTTATTAGCGGCTTTCACTCTGAAAGTATAGGAACCAGGATCCAGATTAGTGTAGGTGGCAAATCGTCTGTTACCGACAAAATTATAATTCGACTCGAAACCTTCCATGATATAGGCATATTGATTTTGCTCCGGATTAGCATAATTGAGCGCCACAAATTCAAATGAAATAACGCTGTGCTTATACGAAAGACGGAGCGACTTTGTCTCACTGATATCATCGACCAGCAAGGCATCCTTACCACTGGGAAGCACGGATTGATTCATTATTTTGAAATCCGTAATGACGACGGGCGGGATATATTCGTTCTCACGAATCCGTTCCGGATAAAAAGCAGTGACGCCGTTTATTCCGCCAAAAAACATCTCGCCGTCGCGGCTCTTCATACAGGCTCCGTAATTAAACTGATCGCTCTGAAGACCGTTTTCGTTGTAATAATTTTTAGTCTCATAGTTTCGGGGATTGAATCGGCATAAACCATTCGTGGTACTGATCCATAACGTTCCCGCCTCATCTTCAAGGATTCCATGAATAATATTGCTGGGCAGCCCATCTTTCCTGGTAAATAGGCGATGTGTATTTTTCTCCTGATTCCACGAATATAATCCCGCTCCTGCGGTACCAAACCAGAGATTTCCATCCTGATCTTCGTAAGCTGCCATAATATCGACATTGTTGATGATCCTGTCTATCTTTCTATATGAAAATTCCCTTGTCAATAGATCCAAACACCCAATCTGACCCTGTTCTGCACCCATCCATAAGAGGCCATGACGGTCGAGAAGCAGGCAATGAATGCTCGAGAATGCCTGAAGCTGCCATCTGTCCGAGAGATATTCAAAATGCTTCTTTTCCCGATCGAAGCGATTCAATCCCCCCCCATCCGTTGCAATCCATATATCGCCATTCGAATCCTCTATCATGGCCATCACATTATCATTGGATAGACTGGTTTTATCATGATCGTCATGTCTGTAATGATGGAACTGCTTGTTTTTTCGATCCAGGTAATTGAGGCCACCGTTGAATGTCCCGATCCAGATATTACCCTGCCGATCCTCGAGAAGTGATTTGACATTGTTCACACTCAGGCTGCCGGGATTATGGCTATCGTACAGGTAATAGGTGAACAGCTCAGTCCTGCGATTCAGGTAATTCAATCCACCGTGTTCGGTGCCAAACCAGATGTCTCCATTTTTATCCTCGAGGATTGCATAGACAGCCTGTTTATTCAGACAGCGTCTATTATTCGGATCGGCCCGGTAGTGCATGAAGGGGAGGTTAGATGTATTCAAGAAACTGATACCGCCGCGGGTACCAAACCAGATATCCCCCTTCGCGTCTTTGAAAATGGCCCAGACCGAGTTTTGAATGAGGCTGTACGGATTATTGGGATCGTGACTGTGATAGATGAAGCGGCGAGCGTGCCGATCGAAGTTATAGAGTCCGCTACGATTGCCTATCCACAAGTTACCCCGACCGTCATCCAGAATCGCGCGAATGGTGGTGCTTTCGGGATTATCCGGCCCTGGATAAAACCGTTCGAAACGATTCGCAGTGCGATCGAATAAATTGAGTCCACCGTTGGTGGTCCCAATCCACAGATTACCCTGATCATCCTCGGTGATGGCATGGATCTCATCGTCTCCGATACTGAAACGATCATTCGTGTCGTACCGATAACATTGAAAACATTCTTCAGTTCGATCGAATTTGCACAGCCCACCACCGAGCGTACCAATCCATAGCACACCCCGCCTGTCCTCATAGATGACGAGCACCTCGTTGAGGGTAGGATCAGTTTTTGATTTTTCATAAGGTCGATAGTTAACTACTTTCTTCTGCTTCAGGTCAAGGCGGTCGAGACCATTTTCGGTTCCTAGCCACAGATCGCCGTTTGCGTCCTGGCAGATAGAGTTAATGTCATTCCCGCTTAACCTGATTTCGGAAGTTGAATCCGCATTGAAGTGCGTAAACTTTTTGTAATTCCTGTCATAAAGATTCAGCCCCCCACCTTCGGTCCCGATCCAGAAATTTTTATGCTTATCTTCGAGAATACAGCGAATGAGATTCGCCGAGATGCTGTAGGGTTCATCAGGATCGGGTTGGAACACCGTGAATGTGTATCCATCGTATTTATTCAACCCCTCATTGGTGGCAAACCAGAGGAATCCCTGGCTATCCTGAAAAATGTAATTCACCTTACTATGCGATAGCCCGTCTTCGATTGTAATATTGGTAAATTTTAAATCCTGCTCCTGTGCAGAAAGTAGAGTGCTGATCAAAACGAAGAGAAGAAGAGGGGAAACAGTTTTTTCTATTGTCACGCGTATCCATTTAAAAAATCGAAAGTTAGATATCGATTGAATACGCTCTATATGATCTTCCATCATGATTGTAATACATACTTTGTGATACATGAAAAATCGATAAGGTAACTAGATGAATCTATATGCTATATCGGTAAAGAATGATGGATCCTATTGCTATCAGTAAAATAGTTATTTTATGTCGGATTGTCAACTAAAAATTGATTTATACATGCATTCAGGATGCAGAAAATCAGAAAATGCAGGACCTGATCCCGTGTAGGCCCCCTTAAACCTGGCAACTCATGATTACCGTTCACATGTTTATTTGACCGTTTAAATATTTCCCCTTGATAATATCGATATTTATGTACATTAATATATAGTAATCGCACAACATATCACGATCGACCTGGTTTATCCGGACATCCTTCTGTACTGGATTCGGTGATATTAAAGTTATTCCACAGCCTCGGTACTAAATTCTATTGCTAGAATGATTTCGTACAAAAATAATCCTACTACTTCAATCGTTCGCTATTCGAATACACCTGAACTGTTTTTCGATGAAAGACGACGAATTTCATTTGAATGAATCTAAACTTTACATTTTTTCCTAAAACAACGGAACTTGCATGGACCGAATCAAAACAATTATAATCGATGACGAATGGTTAATTCGTTCAGAGTTGAAGACCATGCTGGTTCAATGTCCGAACATCGAAGTTATCGGCGAAGCGGCTAACGTCAGCGAGGGGATAAAGCTTTGCGAAAACCTGAGACCGGATCTTATATTTCTGGATATCCACATGCCGTGCGGATCAGGATTTGATTTTCTTAAGCGAGTCAAAGGCAATTTTAAGCTCGTTTTCATCTCAGCCTACGACCAGTATCTGAGCGAGGCTAAAAAATATGAAGCGATCGACTATCTCATGAAACCGATCAGTAAAGACAAGCTATTAAAAGTTATTCATAAATTGTAGGGCAGTAGTCGATTCGGTAGATGGTACCTATGGGGCATTGCCATTCGGTCCTTGAAATTATCTATGTCATTTACGTTGTCA
>JAFGOE010000061.1 GCA_016926625.1 Candidatus Zhuqueibacterota bacterium | reverse complement strand
TTTAACAGGGTAATCGGCAAGCTAAGGCAGGAGATGTTCAAGTGGGCAACCGAGATGCACGTCTACCTTTCGGAACATGTTGGAACTCAGAACTATTCTGCATCGATTGAAGAGTATCAGGAGCTCTTGGATAAGGAGATTGGGGACATCATCATCATCAGCGAAATGTTGATGTCCAAGCAGATCCTGGGAAATCATGCGCTTTATCATCGTTTTGAGAGGAAAATAACCCGTAAATATTACTTCAGCCAGCATCGGAATAATTTATATCATGAAGGATACCTCAGAGGCATTCTGGGTGAAGTTCAATCATTACTCATCCGTCCCATAAGTCAGAGCATCCTGAATCCTAAGGATGATGCATTGAGGATGCTACTCGGAATCGTGCTTGCGGGTCGTACTATTTTTCGCATATATCATGGTAATCGCTGGGAGGTGTTGGCAGCACTGCGTATGCGTGATCCGGAGCGCAGGTATTTGTACGAACAGGTTGAGGATGCGATCTCTTTCATTGAGGTCTTTCGACATATTTATCAATTATACGTCGCTCAGGAGGAGGAGATATACCTCGAAGATCAATCGGTCGTGAGCCAATTGGAGTTTGTGGCCCGGGCTCTCGGTTATCAAAAGTTTGGAGCTGTTCGCGCCTGGGATCATCTGATGATCCATTACCATGAAAAAGTCAAGATGGCGAAAGAGGCGACATCCATATTGTTGAAGAGTGTTGTTGAACACCTGAAAGAGGTGAGCATATTTACTCCCATGATTGATGGTTCGCGCAGGTTAGGCGCTGATCGCTACTATAAAAAGAATATCCTGATCGATTTTTTGCGGAAATCGGCCTTTTTCAAAGGAACTCGATTCTGGAACGATATCTTGACATCACTCGATTCACGGGATAGTCATTTCCTCGATAATATTGTGATAGATTTCTATCGGATGAAACCAAAATTTCGGGAGCGGATCATCGACAAATATACCCAAATTTCCATGAATGGATTTTATCCGATGATCTATTTCCTGGTCAGGTTGTCTCAGAATCAGAAGAGACTGCAGTGCGAAGATTTTTTCAATATCGTAAATAGAAAATTTCTCAGTTGCGCTGTCAGCTGTATCGATCGTACGATACGGATTGTGAAAGTTTTCAGTCAGTTTCCTGCCCTGCTGCATCATTATCTAAAAATATTAAGTGACGAAGAGCGGCAAGAGTTTATGAAATTGCTGAGTGATGAACCATGGGAAACGGAAGATCAGGCGATCAAAGACCGGTTGATGAATCTGGTCTATTTACATTTCAATTTGAGCCATCACTTTAAACGGTATTTTATTAAAATTATCGACAGTTATCCTGAATACATCCAGTTTCTACAAAATACATCTGCGATAGAACAGATCGCCAGAGGTTTTCTGGGTAATATCGACAGTCTCGAGACATTCGAAGATAAAAAGAAACTACTGGGAGTGTATTATGATATTCAGTTTTTTCGGGTGGGATTGGAGACGCTGCAAGGAAATGATATCGATTATATAAACAGCGAGTTCACCGCTTTTTCGGATACTTATGTTCAAACTCTGTTCGATATATGCAAACACAAGGTAGTCGATGAGATCGGGGAATCTTTACACACAAGAGACCTGTTCGCTATATACGCTGCCGGAGGCCATGCGAGGGAACAGGCGTTTGATGATGATTACGATTTAATCATGTTGCTCAATGATACGAGTGCGGAGTTAAAAGACTTTGTTACCAGAATTGTGATTAAAATGAACGCCGATCTTGTCAAACGCGGGCTGATGCCCCAATATCGATTATCGGATCATTTTAAAGAGTTTGTAACGCTTGTGGATGATTTCGATGATTATCTGGGTGCGAAACACAATGATATCTTCATCGATATTTCGCAAATATTAGGAGCCAGAATGGTTGTCGGTAGCAGCAAGTTCGATAAACAGTTCGTCGATGCGATCGTTCGACCCCATATTTTTGCGCGTAAGGTTGAATATATCCGCATGATGCTCGACGAGATGGAGTCGCGACATCTGAGTGAACATTCGAATATGCTCGATGTAAGGAACATCAAGGAATCTATCGGTGGTCTGAGGGATATTGAGGCGATATTATTAATTTATAAGGCTCGATACGAATTACTCAGTCCACTCAATCAAAAATTAATCTCACAACTCTGCCAGATCCGAACAGATCTGACCTATTATTTCAATGAATTGATGCGAGCTTTCAATTTTTTAAAGAGTCTGCGAAATATTTATCACATCACTGTAAAGGCTGACGATCTGATCGAAACAGAATATTTAGATCGAGTCGCCAAAGTGATGAAGCTTGAGGGCAATGCTGACCTGACAGCGAGCCTGCAACTTGAAAAAAAATATCGTGAGTGTAAGAGAAATGTGATCAGGCTATCCACAATTCTGATCAATGCGATCGATTTGAACGAGATTGGAAAGGTTTCCATATGAAAGACATTCAAAGTGAACGCGATATAAGAAATATTGAGATCGATAAAGTTGGGGTAAAAAATTTACGATATCCGATTGTCCTTAATGATAAGTATCACGACATGCAGCACACGATAGCAACCATCAACATGAGCGTGAACTTACCGCATCACTTTCGTGGAACCCACATGAGCCGCTTCATTGAAGTCCTGAACAGAAATAGAAGGGAAATCGATATCCATCGGATGGGCGATATCATGAAGGAGATGAAAGAGGTGCTTAACGCCGAATCGGCAAACCTTGAACTGAACTTTCCTTATTTTATCGAAAAAGAAGCACCGGTCTCAAAGGCGAAATCGTTGATGGAGTACAAGTGTCAATTTATCGGCTCTCTCGATGATAAGATGCAAATCTATCTCGGTGTCTCTGTTCCTATCATCACGTTGTGTCCGTGTTCCAAGGAGATATCTGACTATGGTGCACACAATCAGCGCGGCGAGATTACGGTGATGGTAAGGTTTAAGGGATTATTATGGTTAGAAGACGTAATCGAAATGGTGGAGGGATGTGCGTCAGGGGCGGTTTACTCTCTGCTTAAACGCGAAGATGAAAAATATGTCACTGAAAAAGCATACGAAAACCCTAATTTTGTCGAGGATGTCGTACGAAATGTCGCTCAAAAATTCAATACGATAAAGGAAATTATCTGGTACCGAGTAGAGGTCACGAGTTTTGAGAGCATTCATAATCACGATGCGTACGCTTGCCTGGAAAAACACATTGGTGAACCGTGATGTAAGCGTTAACGCCACTGTGTGCGATGTTAAATGCAGAACGTGAAGATAGAACGAGTCGTTTTCAATTTAAAAATGTAATAAATAGTGATTCAGTCTGAATTTATAAGGAGATGTCTTAATGGAAAGAACGCTGGCTATACTGAAACCTGATTGTGTACGCAAGAAATTAGTTGGTAAGGTAATCGATCGTATCCTGGAAGAAGGTTTTACGATTATCGGTATGAAAATGGTCAAACTCGACTCTAACACCGCAGGCGCGTTTTACGCTGTTCATCGTGAAAGGCCGTTCTTCAATGATTTGGTTTCTTTTATGACATCGGGATCCTGTGTTCCCGTCGTACTGGAGAAGGTGAACGCCATCCAGGATTTCCGAAAGCTAATCGGAGCAACAGATCCTGAAAAAGCGGAGGAGGGCACAATCCGCAAACTGTACGCCGACAGCAAAGAACAAAATATCGTACACGGGTCCGATGCATCTGAGACCGCTATAGTCGAGATTGGTTTCTTTTTTTCAAATAAGGAATTAGTTGAAATTACGGCTGAATAGTCAATCATGGGTCAATTGCTCCGATAAAAAGCAATTGACCATGGTATAACGTTCGGTTTATTATGGTTATCCTCTCATGAAACGAGTATGAAATGGAAATTTTAGCTTACCTTTTGATCGTTGTTGTAGGAATTGTCATTATCTCTTTTGTTCTGAATAAATTAAGTTATTCACTGCTTAAAAAAAAGATTATAGCACAAACACACTGGGATTTGAACATATGCTGTGGTCTTACCGATGGTGGCGGAATCAACGCAGATATCATGATCTATGAGAAGCTACCCCGTATGGTGATGGTTGATATCTATAACCTCCCATTTGCCGATGAGAGTTTTCCTATGGTGCTCAGTTCCCATACCATCGAACATGTCGATGATCCGGTTAGATTTTGGAATGAGCTGCAACGTGTGGGCCGTGCTGTAACACTTGTGATCCCGCCTTTATGGGATATCTCCGCGGTCCTCAATCTGCTCGAACATAAATGGATCTTCCTCAGTTTCAGAAAGAAACATACCACTTTACCTCCCTTCATTCGCTTACCATTGGCATCGTTTATTCAACGCCTGCTGGGCCAGCGACTCCATGCGTGAAAGAGCATACTATTTTTTACCCATTATTTTGGTTGGATGACCAAAATATAGACACTGTTAGGCATATGACGATATTTTTATCACTGTAATACTTTTTTTACTTGATATTTGATAAAAAAATTTGTATAATTGTTACAATATGTTAATAAACAGAGCTCATTCTCTACAAAATCAGCAGATCGATTAACATCACATATTCAATCATACTCACATTTTACATACGACTATCTGAATAGTACGTTTCGATCGATAATCTTATGAGGTCAGAAAATGGATCAGTATATGCCTAAGGGGGGGTATGATGAATTATATCACATAAATTCGGAAAGTTTTCAGCGAGATGATTTTCAGGATACCATCCATGGATTCAACGAGATTTTGAGTCATATTCCTCATTGGATCTGGGGTATTGATCGTGAATTTCGCATCATGTATAATAATCCGCTTGTATTCAACGTCACTGGCTACACGCCGGACGAAATTGAGGGATCGCACGTATCGAGCATTTTATTCCCACCCAGCCTGAACGACAATAAATTTGAATTTTACGTGGCAAAGATATATTCAGGGCAAAAAGATGAAATTGTCATGAACCATAGCATTCAACATGCGGATGGGTCGACTCGTTATCTGCAGACAATCATGTTTCCCCAGCGAAATCGTCTGAATGAGATCATCGGTTTCCAGGGGATATCGCATGATCAAACCGCTTATATAATGGCGCGAAATACGCAATTGGAGTCCGATAAAAAATTGCAATTGATCCTGTCGAACTTATCAGAAATCGTGTACATGCTCGACTCGAATGCTTTGATTTCATTTATATCGCCCTCGGTGGAAAAATTTTTTAATCTCCTCCCATATGAACTTCTTGGCCAGCCGTTCTATGAAATATTTCGAAACGTTGATAATAACCGCCTCGAAAGTATCAAACCTGAGTTAAAGAAGGCCATTGAATCGGGACAGCCGAATTTAAATTTTGAAATTCAGGTCGAACACGACGGGGTCCCGTACATACTTGACATTACCAGGAATATTATTTTCGACGCCAAGGGTAATGTGGAAGGAATTACCGGTGTAATCCGTGATATCACATCGAAGCGACGGGCTGAATCTGACATGAGGGCTGCATTCGAAGGAGCGATCAATGCGATTGCCGTCATAGTGGAGCAACGTGATATTTACACGTCCGGGCACCAGCAAAACGTATCGAAACTCTGTGTTGCGATCGCCCATGAATTAAATTTCAGTAAGTTTCGTACCGAAGGTTTAAGGATAGCCGCGTTGTTGCATGATGTAGGTAAGGTTGGAATACCATCGGAAATTTTGAACCGACCCACCCGATTAAATCCGAGTGAGCGCAAGATTATCGAGTTACATCCCAAATTGGGCGCCAACATACTCAAACAGATCCCTTCACCATGGGAGCTCGACCGGTTTGCTTACGAGCATCATGAACGAATGGATGGCTCCGGGTATCCGAACGGTTTAGTAGGTGAGGAAATTTCATTAGAAGCGCGAATTATCGGTGTGGCTGATACGATCGATTCGATTGTCAATCACAGACCGTATAAACCAGCGCAGGATCTGAATGAGGCGATTCACATCCTGAAGGCGGAGAGAGGTAAGAAGTTTGATCCACAGGTGGTTGATATGGTATTAAAATTAAAACAAAAAGGATTTTTTGACGATTACATCGTTAATTTCAAACAACCATATTAGTGCTTTTCCCGTCTTTAAGGTTAAAGATAATAGCCTACCTTGATTTCTAAGGCGATCCCGGAAAAATTTAAGTGTAAATGCCTGCTGCTTCCGGGAACGAGGATGGCATGATCATGCGCATCGTACAGCTTCTTGATGTCAGCATAGCGACCAATAAAGATGAGCGTCATCGTCAAATGATCGCTGAGCATCATCTCACCACCGATAGCACCATGAAAACCGATCGCGTCACCGTCCCAGTTTTGTGAATTACTGAAAGGATATTCCCAGCTTACATCCACCTGGGAGAAGGCTCTTCTGCTGTATAGGTAGTTAAGCTCAGGGACTATCTCAAGATAAGAGTACGGATTATACATCAGGAATAACCCGACATCGATACCGGTGTTGATGTGTTCTTTATCTAGTCCGCTGATGGCGCCGGGCACGGTCAAATCGATGTAGTCGTTCAGATCCGACGGAAAGAAATAACTCAACCCGGCACTCGCTCCGATTCCCCAGCACGGATAAATTTTATGATATAATTCTTGTGACCTCGCCGCAATCGGTGAGAACGTAATTAAAGATATCAAGATCAACGCAAACGATGTGCATTTTTTCAAACTCAACTCCCCTCCGGATCATTTTAATACTTTATACTGACCGTGCGTATATTCTATGATTCGCTGGTCTTTGTTGACACGTCCGTTGTTTTTAAATGTGATCGGTCCTCTTATCCCCTGGAAATTTTCGATATTGTCAAGGTATTCTTTTAATTCTCCTCTGGTACGGACATTATGTTTTAATGCATCGAGCAGGAGCAGCATTGAATCGTAACCGGCTAAATCCATCGCATCCGGAACCTTCGAGGTTGCTTTCGTATAAGCCGATTTAAAATTATAAAATTCAGATGTGTGGTCATCCAGAAAATAACTGCTGATGAAGATCAGGTTTTGGGCATGGGATTGCACGTTCTTTGCCCTCAATTCATCGGTATCATACCAATATTGTCCACCGATGATCTGTGATCTTATATTGGAGAACGCCAGTTGCGGAATGATATACTGAATGTCTTCAGTATAAATGGGACAAAACATGGCGTCGATGGACGTGACCGGAATGTCACCCATATCGAATCGTGCCTTCTGATATTCGTTCATACCGCGAGTATACGCTCGGTACAGCGAATCTTTGTTCATCCTTCTCATTCCCAGTTCTCTCATGCTTTCAAATTGTCTTACCAAATCTTCGGTATTTTCGTAATACCATTTCTGGGCGATGATTTCCCCGCCTAATTGGTCGATTGTGGCCGTAAAGCTGTCGGTCATCCTTTTACCGTAATTATCAGCAGGCGAGAGCGTGGCGAATGTCCGGTGGCCTAATTCGTTGAACGCATATTCAGCCAGAAGCTCGCCGCGCGAATCGAGATTTCCGTTTATCTGATAAACGTATTCGCTCAATTCAGCTAATCCATTTTCGAACGCTATTGGTGGTAATAACGGGATCTTATGTTGATTGACCAGTGGTGTGATGCTGGCTGTTTTCTCGCTTTCAAGTTCGCCAATTATACCGATCACCCGCTCATCCCGAACGAGGTCCTGTGCTGCTTCGATACAGTTCATGATGTTTCCTTCGGTGTCCTTGACGATCAATTCGATATTTTGACTCAGTCTGTTATTTTGCTGATTTACGGCGTACTTAATTCCTCTTAAGATTGCCTCGGCCTGCGAGGCGAATTCGCTGGACAGTGGAAGGATAACGCCGATTTTGAGATTGACCACTTTATCCTTATTTCTGATATCTTTGAGAACTTCTCTGGTGACTGAACTGAATTCGTGTCTTGGATTGTCGTCTAAAAATGATTCCAGAATAGAGATTGCTTCATTTCGCTGGCCAATTTGCGTGAGTCGCTGCGCATGCTTTATCCTTAACAAGGCATTCGCTCGCCCTTCGCTGAACTCCTGTTCGAGTCGCATGATATCCTGCAACGAAAGATCGTATTCGATGATCTGCAAGGATAAGTTCCTGCTTTTATCGATGATTTTCTTATCAGTACTGTTATCTATTATCCAGAGGAATTCTCTTACGGAATTGTAATATTCGCCCTTTCGATAGTATGATTTTGCTATTACATAGTAGGAATCGTCAAGATAATTGCTCAGCTTATAATCGGTTTTTATTTTATTCAGCGCTTCGATTGCCTGATCGTAGTTGCCTAATTTGTAATTCGATTTTCCGGTCATGAATAAAGCAGACGTGATATGCTGATGAGTGGGAAGTTCGTAGGCGAGACGTGTAAATATCTGTTTCGCCTGGGTGTAATCTTTATTGCGATATAATTCGACGCCCTGGTTAAAGAGTCTTGCAGCTTCAGGATTTTCGATGATATCATGACTTTCGATCGTTTGGCTTATGGATGCATTACAAAACCATAGCAGCGAAAAAAACGTAAATAGAGTGATGGTCATAAGTTTTCTTTTCATGGTAGTTACCTTTGCTATTCAACAGTTACACTTTTAGCTAAATTCCGCGGTTGGTCGACGTCGCACCCGCGAATCACCGCAATATAATACGCCAACAATTGCAGCGGGATGATAGTTAGCAGGGGAGTTAGAAATTCCATTGTTGCAGGAACGTAGATGACATGATCGGCTTTCAACATGATTTCGTCGTCCCCTTCGGTGGCGATCACGATCACCCGTCCTTTACGAGCTCGTACCTCTTCAATATTGCTTATTATTTTATCATAGGTGGAGTCGCGTGTGGCGATAAAGATCACAGGCATATTCTGGTCGATCAGTGCGATCGGACCATGTTTCATCTCCGCTGCCGGGTACCCTTCTGCGTGAATATAGGATATCTCTTTCAGTTTAAGCGCTCCCTCCAGGGCGACAGGAAAATTATAGCCCCGTCCCAGATAGAGAAAATTCTGACAGTCTGCATAGATGCGGGCGATCTGTTGTATTTCGTCTTTATGGTCGAGTATGCTTCTGACTTTCTCAGGAATTCGCAGCAACTCTTGTGCAATTTCCCTTCCCTTATTGGCAGACATGATCGTCATCCTGCTCAACAACAAGGTCAGCAAGCTTAAAACTGTTACCTGTGAAGTGAATGCTTTCGTGGAAGCGACCCCGATTTCCGGACCTGCATGGAGGTAGATGCCGGCATCGGTATGGCGAGCGATGCTCGATCCCACTGCGTTACAGATGCCCAGCACTTTTGCCTTTTTCTGTTTTGCTTCTCTCACCGCAGCTAACGTGTCTGCCGTCTCGCCGGATTGTGAGATAGCGATCACCACGGTATCACGATGTATGATCGGATCACGATATCGAAATTCAGAGGCATATTCGACTTCGACCGGGATGCGGACGAATTCCTCGATCATGTATTCTCCGATGAGCGCAGCATGCCAGGAGGTGCCGCAGGCGGTTATCAATAATCGCCTCGCATAAAGGAGGGAGTCCAAATCATTCTGAATACCGCCTAATCTGGCCGTGCCTTCCTCTGCTAACAGCCGACCCCGCATCGAATCGTAAATCGTTTGCGGTTGCTCTGTGATCTCTTTGAGCATGAAATGTGGATGCCCACCCTTTTCAATTTTTTCAAGATCAAACGCTATCTCTTCGATCTTCTTCTCGACATATATATCCTCGATCGTCTTGATTATAAAGTCGTCCTTCGTGATGATCGCCAACTCGTTATCAGATAGAAACGTGACGTTCCTTGTATGGTCGACGATCGCACAAACATCGGATGCCAGAAAATGTTCGTTTTCTCCGATGCCCACGACGAGGGGACTCCCTTTACATGCTCCGATGATTTGTCTCGGGAGATCGCTACAGATGACCGCTATACCGTAAGTTCCTTTTACCTGAGCCAACGCAATTCGCACGGCCTCTTCGAGTTTACCACAACGAAGATAAATTTCTTCGATCAAATGAGCCAGCACCTCGGAATCGGTATCCGACTTGAATCGATGTCCTTTTTCGATCAGCTCCATACGCAAAGCCATGAAGTTCTCGATTATCCCGTTATGGATGATACTGATTTTACCGGTACAGTCGCAATGAGGATGAGCGTTTACATAATTTGGTTCTCCGTGAGTTGCCCAGCGCGTGTGCCCGATGCCAATCGTTCCCTCGAGATTGGAATGGATTAAATGATCGCTCAGTTGTGAGATCTTACCGGGCTGCTTTTGAATATGCAGTTGCGATTCCTGTATGGTAGCGATTCCGGCTGAATCATACCCCCTGTATTCGAGACGTTTTAGTCCGTTTATCAGAATCGGTACCGCTTTCTTATGACCGATATAGCCGATGATCCCACACATCTTCAAACCTCAGAATAAAAGTTGCAGTTGACTTCCAATGGATTAGCTCCGCGTTTAAAACCGAAAATGACGTTATTCCCACTCGATAGTGCTTGGTGGCTTAGAGCTAATGTCATAAACCACTCTGTTGACGCCTTTAACCTCATTGATGATGCGATTTGAAACCTTTTTCAGAAGATCGTAAGGTAGCTGTGCCCAGTCGGCCGTCATCGCGTCCTGACTGGTTACGGCGCGCAAGGCGATCGCGTTTTCGTATGTTCGCTCGTCCCCCATCACTCCCACGGTCTGTACCGGCAGCAGGACGGTAAAAGCCTGCCAGACGTCATTATAAAGATCTGCAGCTCTCAGTTCTTCGATGAAGATGACGTCAGATTGCCGCAGGATCGTTAGTTTTTGTTCGGTAATATCCCCCAATGTACGAACCGCCAGTCCGGGACCAGGGAATGGATGCCGTCCGATGATGTGATCCGGTAGCCCTAATTCAGAACCGACGCGACGTACTTCGTCCTTGAACAACTCGCGTAAAGGTTCAATCAGGGTCAATTTCATGGTCTGCGGTAGTCCCCCCACGTTATGATGACTCTTGATCACGGCGGAAGGCCCTTTTGTCGAAATGCTTTCGATCACATCAGGATATAACGTGCCCTGCACCAGATAGCGGACTTCACCCTCTCTCGAAGCGGCATCCTCAAAGACCCGAATGAACTCTTCCCCAATGATTTTTCGCTTCTTTTCAGGATCGGTCACATGCTGTAATCGTCTTAAAAAACGTTCACGCGCATCGACGAATCGAAAATTAGTAGAGAAATGTTTGGCGGCCATGGATTGTACTTCCTCTGCTTCGTTAGTACGAAGGAGGCCATTGTCGATAAAGATGGGGATTAATTGTCTGCCGATAGCTCGGGATAGCAGTACAGCCGCAACAGAGGAATCGACTCCGCCTGATAACGCACAAATTACCTTTTCATTCCCTATCTTCTCCCTCAGACTACTGATGGAGTGCTCGACGAACGAATGGGGTGTCCATGAACCCTTGCAGCCACAAACTTCGTAGAGAAAATTCTTTAAAATGATGTGGCCTTGTTTCGTATGAGCAACTTCAGGATGGAACTGTAGTCCGAATATCGGTTTACTCTGATGACGGATGATGCCATGAGGAGAATTGCGCGTATGGGCAAGCGTTCGGAAATCAGGTGGTTTCCTGGCGATTTTATCGCCATGGCTCATCCAGACATGAGTCGGTGAATCGATTGCGTTGAGCAGAGGATCCTGGGTGGTTTCGATGTATAGATCGGCATGTCCATATTCACGATGATCTGCTCCGATAACCTGGCCGCCGAACAGATGTGTGATGAGCTGTAGACCGTAACAGATACCCAGAATCGGTACGTCCAATTCCATGATTTCTTTATCGATCAGCGGTGCCTCGGATTGATAGACAGATGATGGGCCGCCCGATAGGATGATGCCTGCTGGTGATATCAGTCTGATATCATCGATGGGGATATTAAATGGTTTTATTTCTGAATAAACACCTAATTCTCTGATACGTCTGGCTATTAACTGAGTATATTGAGAGCCAAAGTCTAATACAAGAATTGATTCATCGTGCATCATAGTTGAATGACTCGTGTTACATGTCGTGTTTAGTTTGTAAAAAACGGATGGCATAAAAATAACCATCAGTTGATCCGATATATGCGATATCATCTTTTATTGCCGGTGTAGCAAAGATATAACCATGGTTCAAACGATACGACCATAATCTTTCACCTGTCTCTATCGACGTACTGTACAGGTTACCGTTGACAGATCCGACGATCACCTGAGGATAACCAACGACGGGTGATGAGTCGAATACCGGATCGAGTGAATCGGATAACACGCTCGTCCAAATTTCCTGGCCATCATCTTCGGCTAACGCGAACAGATGTCCCGACAGCGAACCGAGAACAATTTTATCATCGAAATTGGCGGGACTCGAGTAGCCGGGTTGATGATCTTTAGCACTGTGTTCCCAGATGATATCGCCAGTGTGGATATGTAAGGCATGTACCTTATGGTCGTGTGATGCAAAGTAAACCTTGTCCGAGGCGATCAACGGATTGGACGTCGCAGGTGAATAGTAAAATGTTTCGGAAATTTGCTTTTTCCACAGCAGATCGCCGTTCTGCTGGGAAAGACAGTAGAAATAACCATCCCAGGCACCGAATGCAATCTTCCCGAATTTCACAGCCGGCTTCACCTTGATGAAACCTCCTGTCTTGAATTTCCAGATCAGAGAACCGTCGGTTGCCGATATACAGTTCATACAGCTATCGCTTGAACCAAAAAATAGGCGGCCGTTCGCGTAGTCTGGCGATGAATAGATCGATTCTGCAATGCGGACTTTCCAATACGGTGCGCCAGTCTCTGAATCCAGAGCGTAACAATAGCCGTCTCCGGAGGTGAAGAATAAGGTATCGGCTACGATGAGCGGTCGGGTGGTTACCGGCCCTCGTGTCGCAAATTTCCAGTTCTCTGTCCCGATGTCGGAATCGAGATTGTAAAGAAAGCCATCGTTTGATCCGAAGATGATAGCGTTTTCATGAATCAATGGAGTGGATTGGATCTCACCCCGGGTTTCCGCTTTAAACGCTAATTGCGTTAAATGGCGGTCTATCTCAAATTCGAATAATCGGAGAGCACTTCTTCCGTTATTGTCATTGACTTTAAGCAGCAGTGTATGTTGGCCCGGGGGCAGATAGCTGATATCAAAATTGGTCAGAAACTTAGATCCGCTCTGTTTCAACGAAATCCAATTTCGCTGATCGATGCTTATCTCCGCTTCATCTACATTTCTAATCGTCATCAAAATGGGCAGATTATCATCATAACATCTGTCAACACGGGGTGACCGCACTGAAATGTCGATATCGAGTCGCCTCGATGTTAGAGACCGCGTCAGTTCAAGCTTACTTTGAGAGCTTATGGTCCTGGTATAAATTTGAATTTCATTCTTATCCGTTATCTTTATGATTCGATAACCAGGATCTTCAGCCATGACGGCCTTTGTCATGAAGAAATCGATTCCATTTACAGTCCAATGCTTGTTCTGATGACCATGACCGCATAAAAATAAGATAACATTATAGTCAGCGATGATCTTAAACAGCTCGAGCTCGTTGTCGATGTACCTGGATGATAAAAACGGGGGGTGATGCCCGGCCAGAATAATTGGCTTTGTTTTTTCGATGGAGGCCAGTTCAGTTTTTAGCCAGTTCAGCGATTCAAGCGAAAAATGACCGTATTGCTCCAACAGAACACCTGTATCGAGCAGGATCAGTTGTACTGACCCTAAATCCAGAGATTGGTAGAGTGGTCCCAGTTGATCGATGAATCGTTTCTTACCGACATTGGACCAGCGTACATCGTGATTACCGATCAGATGGTAGAAAGTGTATGCGCTCGAATCAACAATTTGTTTGTATGATTTATATTCCGGTAAAGATCCTAATTCGGTAATATCGCCGCTGTTGATGATGAAATCCGGTTTGAGATTAAGCGTTTCAATGTCATCTATAACCGATCGAAACCGCTCAATCGACTCCTGAGATCGAATATGTGTATCCGTTAAATGGATGAAAGTCGATGCCGAAAACACAAGCATCGGAGATGCCAGAAAAAACATCAATGCAAGCGTAGAACGTAAAACGGCAGAGGCGCCTATCCGAAAATATTTTTCGATCATCGTCCCGGCGTGAGTAAATATGTGCTTTCTTCCAAATTTTTTAATATATGCAATTACTTCTTTGTTCCCACATAGTGTATGCTGTTCCAGAACATTGCACGGAAATTGATCTTCAGAAGCCAAACGGAGTCTCGATATGATCGAATTAAATAACATTGTTACACCTGTATCTATATGAAACATAACAAAAATTTAACAACACATTATCACAATTCTTAATAACTTAAAGCAATTATAATGTTCCCAATATAAATAATTTCTAAAACTCAGTCAAGTAATAAATGTTTTTTTTATCAAATTTGATATGAATAACCGTTTCATCCAAATTAATATGAATTTCTAATCTTAATAATAACAAATTAATATACTAAATAAGTCAATAAAAACAATAAATACAAATTGTTAAAAATAAAATATTGCTCTATTTGGTTTAATATATATAAGAACAATAAATTATATTGTTTTAGATATCACAAAATAATTATAAACAAATAATTAAATTGATTCATAAAATAATGTGACTGCATTAAAGATGATGTGGTACAGTTTTTGTAGTATTTAATTCCAGTGTTAATTATTTATGTTTAACGGGGGGAGGAACGATTTATGTTCCAGTTCTCCCTTTTTTATTTTATGGATCATGGCAAGGAGATTTCTATGAGTAAGAATCTGACTGTAATCGTGTTAACCGTACTGTTTTCAATTTTATTTCTTAGCGTCGATGGGTTATCGCAGGAATGGTCAAATGAAGTATATTTAACAAAGGGTCTAAATCCCGACCTTCACGTCGATCCTCTGACGGGTAAAGTTCATGTTATCGGTGTTATGGAAGGAAAGGGCGCGATATATATCAAGACCGATAAATCTGGCGTAAAGCTCGATTCTCTTATCGTTCCCAACAGCGGATTTGAGCAGGGTCGTTTTAAATTCGGACCGACGATCGCGGTCGATAGCAAAGGATATGCCCATGTCGGGTTGAGGCAGGAACGCGGTGTAAATAATAACTATGACATATTTTATACACATCAAACGGAAGACAATTGGACAACGCCTAAAAAGATAGGAAATTATGTGTTACGAGGGTATGTAACCCGTATCGCCGTTGATGGTGAGGATAGGATACATTTCGCATACGGATCTATGGATCCAACGTGGCCTAATATCACCGGACCCGTTCATTATTATTTAATTAAAGATGATCAAATCCTAAAAGAGCAGCATAAGATCGTGCAGATAAGAGCAGATGAGCGGTTTGAATTGGATGCTTCGTCCGACGGATATGTCGGCCTGGTCACTAGTGATCTGCATTATCCGCCCGATCCGCCGGATGGTGGGCCGATCTACTATTGGTACTCCGTAGAACCAGGAGATACGCTTGGTTACATCGGTGATATTCGCGATATCGCATTGACCCGGAAAGGTATGAATGGATCCGCAGATTTATTTATCGATCAATCGGGCAATAATCATATCTGTTTTGGTGTGCAGAAAGATGCTTCGATCGGCAATAAAATGTCGGTTCGTTACGTGAGAATGAAGAACGGTGTTAAAATACGCGATTCGAGGGTGACGGATGAGAATGAGATCTGGCAGAACGGTACCCTGGCTTTGGGAGTCGCTTCCGTTGCCGCAAGCGAGGACGGTGAAAAGGTCGTAGTCGCCTACATGCAATACGTCGATGGTCCACTGTTTGCTCGGCTTTCTGAGGATGGCGGTCAGACCTGGGGTGGACCGGTAAAGATCGCCGATGGCTGGTCGAGTTACGACGGCCGCAATAAACAAATCGTCAGAGCCTATCGCAGCAGGTTTTATCTGGTTTATCCGAAGATCGACGGAAAGCTGCAGATGAAAATTCTGGACCTTATGCCGAATGAGCCCCCTGTCGCTTCATTTGCTGTACCCGACTCCGTGGCTGAAGGCGAGCTGGCGAATTTCGATGCGTCGGCTTCTGAAGACCCGGACGGTACGATCGTGAGCTATATGTGGGACTTTGAGGGTGATGGCGTCTTCGACGATACGACCACATCTCCGTTTAATTCGCATGTGTATGATGACGATTTTAACGGTGAAGTGACTTTAAGAGTCGTTGACGATCAAGCCGAAGACGATAGTGTCTCCGTCCCGATCACCGTCTTTAACGTCCCACCATCAGCGGACGCCGGCGGCCCTTATGTCGCACAATGGTATACTCCCGTTCAATTGCAAGGGAGTGCAACTGATCCTGGTGTTCTTGATATACTGATTTATGAATGGGACCTGGATGGCGACAATATTTTCGAAACGATCGGAGAGGTGGTGCAGTCTCCTCAATACGCCAGCGGCGACTCTCACTGGGTCGTCTTAAGAGTGTCCGATGATGATCTTGGAATCGATGTGGACTCCGCTCTGATCGTGATCGATAATCAACCCCCTGTCGTCGGAAATATCTTTGATCAGATGATCAATCAGGGGGAATCGTTTTCCGCTATCTCACTCGACGCTTTCGTCAACGATCCTGACAATCCTGACAGTACGCTCGAGTGGACTATCATCGGTGCGATAAACCTGTCCGTCATCATTAACGAACAGCGCATTGCCTCGATCGTCCCGCTATCTGAGGATTGGGTAGGCTCGGAGACAATCACATTTCTCGTCACTGACCCGGGCGGTAAATCAGCCAGCGATACAGCCACATTTACTGTCAACGATCTGAACGATCCGCCAGTTATCACGGAGATCCCTGATCAGGCGCGCTTAGAAAATGAAAAATTTGATGATATACAGCTGGATATATACGTCGATGATCCTGATGACGACGATACCAGTTTAAGCTGGTCCTGTGTCGGTGCAGAGAATTTTATGGTGACTATCACGGATCACATCGCCACGATCGCCGTGGTCGACTCCGAATGGGCCGGTATCGATACGGTTAGTTTCATCGTCTCCGATCCTAAGGGTTTGAAAGATTCCGCTGATGTGACGCTTACGGTCTATCCGATCAATGATTGGCCTGTGTTGTCACCCATTGAACATCAATCTATATTTGTCGGTGAAACCTTTGACCCGATCTTCCTGGATCAATATGTATTTGACCCCGATGATCCTGATAGCCTTATCTCCTGGACCTGGTTCGGAAATAGCATGCTTAATATCCAGATGCTTCCGGGACGCGTACTCAATTTGTCCCCGATCGATTCATCATGGACAGGAACCGAGGTAATCATGTTCAGAGCCACGGATCCGAAAGGTCTGCGTGTCGAAACGACGGCGATGTTTACAGTAAATATCGCCACGTCCCTTACTGAAGCCGAGATTGGGATGATCCCCGAGGACTACGGTTTGTCACAGAACTATCCCAATCCATTCAATCCGTACACTTCAATACGCTACGACATTATAAAATCGACCCATGTGACATTGAAGATTTATAATCAATTGGGACATGAAGTTAAAACACTGATCGATGAATTTCAGTCCGCTGGATCCCATCATGTGATTTGGGATGCTCACGATAACTATGGAAATCGAGTCAGTAGTGGCATGTACGTCTATCGTATAGAAGCAGATCATTTTATTAGAAGTAAAAAAATGGTACTCATCTATTAATCATGCTGAACATTTCGGCTCTTCTGATCAGGTGCCCATACCCGGCCGAAGAGCCTTTACCTGATGAACTGCATGGGTAACAACCGATGTAAAAGATTTTACATTGATAATTTATCATAATGATGATTGATGCTACTCCGACGGCCCATTTTGGCAGTCGATGAGGCAAAACCTCTCAACACAAAAAAATGTTGAAAAAATGCAACACTTTAAGAGGAAAATAGAAACTTCTTTACCCTCTTATGAGTATAATATATGGATTATAGTAAATTTGTTTAAACGTTGAATCTTAATCTGGGCATCTTTGGAGGTAAATTCCTATAATCACTTGTTAAAATTTATCCTTATGTTCGAATAGTCTATATTACATTTTCCCACGTTAAGTCTCCAAAGATTAGAGCTCGCTGCTGAGTTTATAGATGCTAAAACAATGACAAAGCCAATCGTAAAATATGCGTCGTTTCTGCAAATTTCTATCATAAGTGTGTTTGTTTTAGTCTCGCTACCGTCAAAGAAGATTTTTGCTTATCCACACCTGAAGGAAACTGTAAAGAAATCCGATTCGCGTGAAAAATTATATGAAGCATTAGTAGCAGAGCGTATACTATTCCTGGAGGACCAGGATCCGGAAGAGGAAACGGATCAGTCGGCCTCTTTTCTTTCGAGTGTTTATCCGGTACGCTACGCGAACGAACGATACACGATTCGAAATTCATCGAGATCGGACACTCTTTCGAGTTCCATCCCCAAATCAAAATACACGGTCGCCGATAATGAACTTCAATCTACGGTCGGCCGAGACTCCAGTCTGCTCATTCAGGTTTTCCCCGGAGATTCGCTGATATTATCGGTGGGATTTCAAACTGACGTTAGCAGGCGCACGAAATTAGCATGGTATTTCAACGATTCCTTGATACAGGTGTCCGGAGCGAATTCATCCCTCCTGTATCGAGCGGGTGATTTTGGACTCCTCAATCTTGACACCATTCGCGTGGTCGTCAGCACCAATCCGATCCTTAAAACGAGTCATACAAGGTACTGGATAATAGAATCCAATACCATCGGATTTACCGTATCGAACATGATCAGTCCAGATAGACAGTGGATATCGACAGATGTCGGTGATACGATCGATTTCGCGATCGATAGAACCCAATTTGACGAACCGGACTCCTTAATGTTCCGGTGGTATGTAAATAGTGAGCATCAGGTCGATCAGATAGCGGACACATTTTCATTTTTAGCAAGAAGATTCACGGCTGAAAACGATACCATCTCGGTGAAGGTAACCGATGTTCGAAATGATTCGCTGCTGTTCGGGTTCAACTGGTATGCTGATTACGGCCAGAAGCCTGTATCTGAAACACAATACCGATCAGAGCCGCTTGATCGAGATCTATTTCTCTTCAGGGGCGATTCGATAGAATTTCGCGTCCACACGCAAACGGATTCTCTGCGAATATCCTGGTTTCATAATGACCACAAATTAGAGAATTTTAGCGGTACCCATTTCGTCTATCACACACTGGAATACATCGAACCTTCCGATACGATACGGGTAAGGCTTAGCAACACGCATAATGAGATATTGTATGAATCGGCCTGGTTCATTCAAATCATCAGAGATGATATTGTGCAAAAGGCACAACATCCGGAGATCGAGTTCATCGTTTATCCGACGCAGGATACTTTACATTACCAACCCGGCGATACGCTGTCCTTAACGATTGATTCCATCCGTCCTGGATTCACATGTAGCTGGACAAAGGGTGATTCGACGCTGGTCACCGATTCGAATGAATTCCTTTATTATTTATCAGAAGGCTCATCCGCCGGGAGTAAAGACTCTGTATCTGTTTCTGTCCTGGATGCTAAGTCCGATACAGTTCTTCATCATATCTGGTACATCGAAATTCAGCCGACCATCGATGAATTAGTGACAGCGGTGCGGTTTACATTCTTACCTGACAACGATTCATTATTATCTGTGCAGGATTCGATGCGATTTCAGATCGATATGACCGATACGCTTTCATCGGTCTTTTACGTATGGTCTGTTAATGATGATGAACTGAATAATCCCCGATCACAACTGTGGATTCATTCGTCTGAGATCGACTCGATCGATACAGTGAAGGTATTGCTGCTGATGTCTGATTCCAGCATCGTCGATTCGGTCAGGTGGATTGTCGAAGCCGGAGCAGAGAATGAAATCACTTCCGAAATACTCTTTTATCCTGAAGCGGATACACTCACGATGGGTAACGATAGTCTTAAGTTCATGGTCGAAGGCTTAAACAGCGATTCCGAACTATCGTGGTTGCTTAATAACGAAGCAATTGACACTAGATCACACATATTCATCCCTGATTCGATGATCTGGATTCTCGATACAACGATCGTTACCGTGAAAGTCACAACTAACCGGGTCGACACGTTGATGAGGAGATGGATTGTCGTGAAAAGGGCTGAACCTCTAGTCTTAGCTGACTTTTATTTTCACCCGCGAAATGATACCACGATCAGTGTCGGCGATACGCTCTATCTACGCGTGAATTCTCAAGTCGATTCTCTGCTTTATACGTGGCGCATAAATCGAGCCATGATACAACGCGATTCGCTGCCTGAATTTAGACATACTGTTTCTGCATTTGAACAGGATACGATTTACGTCGAGATCTTCGCGGCGGATTCCATGTTGTTGATGGAACATCGCTGGATCATAGAAGCCATAGCCGGGGATTCTGCTTTTTCGTACAGCGAGGTGCGCACAGAAGTGGATACTCTGTTTTTTACGGGTGACTCGCTTTTATTATCCATCGTGAATGATTCGACTATGTCATCTCATGTCTGGTATCTAAATGATGACATCATCGCTGCCGATTCAACAACTAATTACGCGTATTACCCACTGGATTTTCTGCGCTCATGCGATACAGTACGCGTTGATTCCAAAAATTTTGACGATGAGGTCGTACGAAATCATATCTGGTACATCGATTTGGCGCCACCGATTTATGACGATGGTTTTCAAATATCGTATTTCCCTGCGACAGATACCACCTTCTATTACGGTGATACCATCCTGTGTCGTATCGTTGGCGGCACCTTATTGACCCGCTATCAATGGTTTGTCAATAGTGATTTGATCACTGATCATGACCTTGCGATGTATTCGCATTATGCGACTCCCATGGATAATCCGGTACTGAGCATCTCAGTAAGGTGGGAGGCGATGGGTCAATCCTTCACTAATCAATGGAAGTACACGTTGCAATATCATGACACACTGGAGTCACTTCCCGATGTAAAACTCTTATATCCTCAGCATGATGACCTGATGACCGAAGATGACGAGTTTATCTGGGCATTTGATAGTGCTGGTTACGAAATAGACGACGATCAACTATTCTACATCCAACTTTCCACCGATAGCCTGTTCTCGGAAATCATTTGTGCAGATACATGCCGACGCGATACGGTGATGCAGATCGTGGAGTTCAACGGACGGGATAGGCTGAAATATAAGCAAACATATTACTGGCGGATCTTAATTGCAGATACGACAAATAAAATTTCAAATAACAGAAATGTCCACTCGTCATTTCGGTTCAGTTCATTATACGTTGAGCTGGTGCAATATTATGCTGAATACACGAACGACGGGAATATCTCGATCAACTGGACGGTAGAGCATGACGAGAACCTGGATGGTTTCAATCTGTACCGCAGTGAGACGAATAATTCGAACTATACGAGGCTGAATGACGACTTGATCGCAGGCTATGGTTCATTTCAGTATCTGGACATACAATTTGAGCCCGGGAAAACATATTTTTACCGATTAGAGGAGATATGTCGAAACGGTGAGAGCAAGTACCACCCCGAAATTTCCATCGAATCACCGAAACCCCAGAACTTTGCGCTGTATTCAAACTATCCGAATCCCTTTAATATGCGCACCGTGTTCAAGTTTCAGATTCCGACTCCATCACATGTCACTATCAATATATACAATGTTTTAGGACGAAAAATAAAGACCATCGTGGATGAAAAGAAAGAGGCAGGATTATATTCTGCGGTTTGGGATGGGTTTGATGATGAAGGTGCTCCGGTTGTTAGCGGTTTGTATTTTTATCAGATGGTTGCCAGTAATTTTCGTCAGACGAGAAAATTGACCGTCGTACGTTAATCCCCTGATTCCAATTTAATTTCTTGCTTTTAAATTAAAATTTTGATATCTTGATATTAATTTTAAAATGTTAAGATGTCTTAATATCTATCCTCGAAAGAAAATATTTTTACTACCAAAGGATTTCAGATAATGGATCATAAGACGAAACCGCAAAATAGAAGTTCGCGATTTCCGGGATTTTATAAACTAGATCTGGTGCAGCGTCATGAGAAACTGGACGAATGGTGCAGGCTAACGACAGATGAGAAATGGACGTTAAAGAAAGAGACGCTTACGGCGGAGCTGGCAGACGTCATGATAGAGAACGCGATCGGTGTATTCAGCTTACCGATCGGTATCGCCGTAAATTTTCAAATCAATAGCAAGGACTATATCGTACCCATGGTGATCGAGGAGTCTTCCGTAGTTGCAGCAGCCAGCAATGCAGCTCGATTGATACGTGAGAATGGTTATTTAACTGCTAAATCCTCTGACCCAATAATGATCAGTCAAATCCAGATCGTTGACAGTAAAAATCCGCAGACCGGTAAGGCGAAGATACTGGAACGAAAAGATGATTTGATTCGATTGGCGAATCAGCAAGATCCGACTCTAATAGATATCGGCGGTGGTGCCAGAGATCTGGATGTACGGATAATAGACACACCCAGCGGGGAGATGATCATCGTTCACCTTTACGTTGATACACGGGATGCGATGGGCGCCAATGTGGTCAACACGATGGCAGAAACACTCGGACCTATCGTAGCTGAAATTGCTGAGGGTGAAGTGATCTGTCAGATCGTATCCAATTTAGCTGATCGCAGGACGGTTAACGTTCATTTTGTGATCGAGAATCTCGATTGTCTCGCACGAGCCGGTTACAGTGGCGAGGATGCGGCAAGACGGATCGTGAAAGCTTATCATTTTGCGGACGCGGATCCATATAGGGCGGCTACTCACAATAAAGGGGTGATGAATGGGATCGATGGTCTTATCATCGCGACGGGTAATGATTGGCGTGCGGTTGAGGCAGGTGTTCACGCGTATGCAGCACGTGATGGTCGCTATCGATCGATCAGCAAATATTATCTGGATGATAACAATCATCTCCACGGTGAAATGGAAATTCCGATGCCGGTAGGTATCGTGGGCGGCGTCACTAATATTCATCCGGGTGTAAAGATATTATTAAAATTTATGGGTATCAAAAGCGGAACTGAACTGGCCGAAGTAGCTGCCTCAGCAGGGCTGGTCCAGAATTTCGCAGCAGTATGGACTCTGGCCACTGAAGGAATTCAAAAGGGTCACATGACGCTCCACGCTCGAAATGTGGCGATCTTCGCCGGAGCTTTCGGTGAGCTCGCCATCAAGGTAGCAAACCAGATGGCCCATGAGGGTCGCGTGAAATACGACCGGGCCAAGCAGATCATCAAATTATTGCTTCTGAAAGAAGAAGAAGAAAATAAGAAAAATGATACATAAAATTGTCTCTATAATCTATTTCTGATTGTGACCATTGAAACATTATACATTATCAGCACCTGCCAAATTTATTCTGTTCGGTGAGCACGCCGTTGTTTTTGGTCATCCAGCGATCGCCATGCCCGTGCTTGATCTGAGAGCTCATGTGAACCTGATCATCGACGACACCATCGATGATCCTTTTATCGATGCGCATGATTTAGGTTGTCAGGCATATATCAATCGGGCAGATCCGCCATTAGCGGTCAGACATATGATCGAGGCGATACGTCTGGTTCCGAAGCTGGGAGGATTCCTCCTCCCGCAAAAAGGCTGGTCATTATCCATTGAATCGGATATCCCGATTGGGAGGGGACTCGGCAGCAGTGCGGCGATCAGTGTCGCTTTGATCAAAGCGATGTACACTTTGTCACACACTTCATTAACGACCGAAATCCTCATTTATCTATCGTATGAACTCGAAAAATATCATCACGGCACCCCCAGTGGCGTGGACAATACGGTTATCAGCATCGAGAAGCCGGTCTTGTATCAGCGCGGCAAAGACATAATGCCCCTTGATAGTGAGCTGTTTTATTTTGTGATAGGAGACACCGGCATCTCAAAGAGTACGGCCAAAATAGTAGCCGAAGTCGCTGAAAGATTCAACCTCCATACTCATGAATACAGTACTATATTCCAGGCGATCGGTAATATTTCCGCTACCGGATACGACTGTTTGAAGTCGGGTGACCATCACCGGTTAGGCGATTTGATGAATCGAAATCATTTGCTATTACGACAAATAGGGGTATCTGCAGATGAATTGGAGCATCTAATCGCCGTAGCATTAAACCATGGTGCTCTTGGTGCCAAGTTATGCGGTGCCGGTAAAGGCGGCTGTATGGTATGTGTAGCAGAGGATGAATCCGCTGCACATCGGATCTCCGACGCGCTTCTCCTTAACGGTGCTGTCAATTGTTATGTATCGCGAACACTAGTCAGGAGTTGAATCATGAGATATATCGTATGTATCACAGGCGCTTCTGGCGTGATTATCGGATTCAGGTTGATACAGGAGTTATTGACAAGAAATCTGCAAGTGCATGTCGTTATTACCCCGAACGCCAGAAAAGTCATCACCGTTGAACTCGGAGATCATTACACTTTGCCGTCCGGGGCATATTATCATGATGAAGAGGATTCTTTTGCTCCGCTGAACAGCAGTTCCTTCCTGTTTCAGGCAGCTATCATAGTACCCTGCTCGATCAAGACCCTGTCCAGCATAGCGAATGGATTTTCCAATTCACTTACGACACGAATTGCAGAGAATGCGTTACGAACGCGATCAACGTTAATCGTGGTTCCAAGGGAGACGCCCCTCTCTGCATCGGCTTTAGAAAATATGCTGTCCCTGCGAAGAGATGGCGCAATTATTTTTCCGCCCAGCATCGCTTATTATCATCGTCCCACCACCGTAGAGGATGTGACTGATTTTTTCGTGGGTAAAATATTGGATCTTCTCCAGATCCCGAACGATCTCTACAGACGCTGGGGAATGATGTCACAAACATCAGATAAACAATAAGATATCGATAAAACAGGGGATGAATATGGATTTTCGTGGCTGTATTGAATTGTTGCGTGAACGAGGGGGTGTTGAGGTATGCGAAGAATATGCAGATCCTGATCTGCAAGTCACCACGCTGATTAATAAATTTCATCCGAAGCCTTTACTGTTCACTCACGTGCCTAAAATGAAAATCGCTACCAATATTTTCTCGAACAGAAAATTGTACGCTGATTACCTGTCCATACCGCACGATTCATTCCTGGAAAACCTGAACGCACGTTTCAATTCGACCGGGATAGAAATTGATATTCTCGATCAGATTTACGGAGAGATAGAATTGGAAGCGCCTGATTTTACCAGATTGCCCATATTAACGCACTATCCCGGAGACGGAGGGCCGTATATCACATCGGCTGTTTGGTTTGTAAACGATCCGCAATACGGCAGAAATCTCTCCTATCACCGAATGATGATACTCGATGAAGTTCATGGTGCGGTCAGAGTGGTGGAGCAGAGAGGAATGCATCAGGCGTTGATGAAGTCAGAAAAAGATATCGAGGTCGCTATCTGCATCGGAGCGCCACCAGCCATACTTCTGGCCGCTGCATGTTCTCCCGGTAAAGACGTCGATGAGCTCCAACTAGCCGGGCGACTCGACAAGGTCACTCTGAAGAGATGCAAGACCATCGATATGCTGGTCCCGGGCGATTGCGAGATCGTCATTGAGGGTGTATTGACCCGTGAATACACGCAGGAGGGACCATTTGTAGACATTACCGGGACATGGGATGAAGTCAGAATGCAACCGGTGTTCGTCGCCACCCGTATCTCACATCGGCAGAGTCCGATCTATCACGCGCTTGTCCCTGCTAAATCGGAACATCGTATTCTGATGGGGATGCCTAAAGAACTTGATATCTATCGTGAGGTCAATAAAGTATGCCTCTGTCGTGACGTGTGCATCACCGAAGGAGGGTGTTCATGGCTGCATGCGGTGGTTCAGATTTCAAAGAGCGATGATAGCGACCCGAGACGAGCGCTCGAAGCGGCGTTTACGGCTCACCGTTCGTTGAAACATTGTGTCGTGGTCGATGAAGACATCGATATTCATCAGATGCAAGAGGTGGAATGGGCCGTTGCTACACGAACTCAGGCCGATAAGGATCTGTTGATTCTCAAAGAACAACCGTCAAGTTCCCTGGATCCATCCGCCACCCATGTGCAAGGGATGAAAAGCGTTGGCAGTAAGCTGGGCATCGATGCCACCATCAAGAGTAGATATAAAAATAAGAATATGTTCAAAAAAATATCATAATCATTAGCAGGAGTTGTATATGGAAAAATCTCGATATAAAGCGATGGAGGATCAATTTTCGGTAGACAGAAGAACATTCATCAAATGGAGCGGGGCAATAGGTAGCGGATTACTGCTCGGTAATCCGGCGCTATGGGCCGCGAACAACGATAAAAAAGAACCTCCCGCGACTAATCTTGAAGAGGCCTTAAGAGTCGGCAAACATACTTACTCTTTACCAGGTTACGCACCCGGAAGAGTCGTTGAAGTTATCGAAGAAAACGCGATAAAGGAACAAGTGGTCGACGCAGACGTCGTTAATGATATGGTTGAGAGAGGCTTGATGCGCCTGACCGGTTTGTCGCTTAAAAAATCATTTAAGACATTGTTTAAAAAAGATGATGTCATCGGTATTAAAGTGAATCCCGTAGGTCCCAGGATCATCAGTACGCATTTGGAAGTCGTGGATGCCGTCATCAGATTCTTACGTCATCATGGCGTCCCTACACGCAACATCATCATTTGGGATCGATTCGATTATATGCTCAGCGATGCCGGATTTACAGCAGAACGATTCCCCGGCGTCGGGATTGAAGGCTTGCAGACCATGGATGAAGCGGCTGCCGAGGGGTTATCGACTGACAATAGCAAATGGTTGGACGCAAAGGGTCATCATCTGAGTCTGCCTAACTTCGATAAATCGGCTTTTTACTGGGTTGATGTGACGGGGCCCGAGGACGAGGCGTACCTTAATCAACACGTTGTAAACGGGAATTATTCCTATTTTGGGAAGCTGCTAACCCAAAAATTGACCAAAATCATAAACCTTCCGGTCTTTAAAAATACGGGCAATGGCATCAGCATGGCTACGAAGAACCTGGGATATGGTTCCATCTGCAATACGGGTCGCCTGCACACGCCTCTCTTTTTCAACGTTTGTACCGAAGTACTCGCCTTTCCGTATATTCGCGATAAATTAGTTTTAAACATCACCGATGCGCTGATAGGGCAATATGACGGAGGTCCCTCTGGCGATGCAAAATTTACCTACGAAAAGAGATCGTTGTTTTTCGCAACCGATCCTTTCGCGCTGGACATGATCTGTCACAACCAGATGGTCGCTAAACGAAAAGAGATGAATGTTCGCGTGAATGAGCATCCCCGCTATACCGAGTATTTACGATATGCGGAACAATTAGGTCTCGGTATCGTTGATCCGGATAAAATCGAGTTTATTAAACTTCAGGGGTAAATTATGCTGTGTAAGCGCTTGATTTTTCTTTTACTCCTCCTTGCACCCATGACCGCATCGACGCAAATTTTGATCCCTGCTGAAGGATTCGGCTCCGGTTGGAAGGCAATCGGAGCCATGCGGGTGTTCTCTGGTGATAATCTGTATGGCCATATCAACGGTGGTGCGGAGTTATTTAAAGAATACGGTTTCGAGGTCTTAAGAGTTCAAACTTATGTACGCGATGAGCAGGAGATAGGGCTCGAAGTCTACGAGATGACTTGTCCTGAAGCTGCTTTGGGGATCTATTTGGCAAGGAAGGGACACGCCACTGCGCATCCTGATATTTCTTCCCGTAATACATGTAATAACGATCAACTGACCGTCGTGAAAAGTAGATATTACCTCATATTGAGCAATTATTCAGGCGATGCGGAATTTGTGCCGGACATGGTTACACTAGTGAAAACCGCGCTCGGCAACGTAGAAGAGACCAATACCGATATCCTGCAGCAGCTCCCTGATGAACATCGTGTTACCGGATCTGAATATATTTTTCGGGGTCCCTACGCCTTGCAACCGGTGTACACGTTTGGCGAAGACGATATCTTTCAATTACAGGGAAAGATCTTCGGCGTCATGGCAGATTATGATGATCACGATGGAACAATCTATTCGAAGCTGTCGATCGAGTACCCGGACAGCAATATCGCCCGTAGTGTGTTCACTAGCATTACCAATAAACTGGATCCATATAATAAAATCATTTTTGTGAACGATAGTCTGATTCAATTTTCTGATTTCCAGGGGTTATTCAGCGAAATTATATTGACAGATAAAATTATCATCAGCCATATAAATTTACCTGAACTTCCTGATGTTGAAGAACGTTAAAGTTTAGCAGTATCGGTTTTCTGATTAGTTTACGTGTAAGAGGAGACCGATAGTATGAGCATGAATTTGTCAATACGATGAGTATAAGTGTTTATTTTTTAATCGTAAATATCGTTTGTGTCTAACTAATTTGACATTTACTATGGAAGAGGTTCATATGAAGCGAACACTACTCTTAATGTTAGCATTGTTTGTGCTGCTGATTCATTGTGGACAGGAATCGGCTGAAAAATTTACTTTCGAACCGACGGCCCCGCAGGCCGGCGAGACGATCACGGTTCGATTTAGACCAGGAGATGGTCCGTTAGCCAAGGCCCAGCAAGTGACGATGGTTGTTTACGAGTTTGCAGATAAGCTCCCCATGGCGAAGGAAAGCGAGTTACTCAAGCGTGGGCGAAACCTGATCGGTAAATTTGTGGTGGATTCAACGACAAAGGCTATTTTCGTTCAATTCGAAGCAGGCGATTATACCGATACCAATGATGAAAAGGGATATTATATTCTCCTGCATGATAAAGAAGGAAAAGTGGTTGAAGGCGCATACGCCGCATTAGCGCGAATTCAGAATGGCGATAGTTTTCCGCTCGATCTGGAAGGTGATCCGGAAGAAGCTTTCAGTTCGCTGCGGCAGGAATATACAGTGCGACCCGGATCGGAAGACTTATATCGGGATATCAAATGGTCAATCATGATTAATTTCGATAATATTGATTCTACTAAAAAGGTGCTAAGCGAATTACATCAATTGTCCCAAGCTTCTGAACCGACTCTTGATGAATTAAAGTTAATGGCCACATGGTTCGCTCGATTGGATTTAACCAAAGAAGCTGAAGTTTACGAAAATAAAGTGTTGGCCAGCGAGCCTTATGGTGAGTTAGCAGAAGATCGACAATATGGTGCTTTTTTAATGGCCCGTGGTATCAGGGCGAAATTACAGAAGTTCATCGAGTTCCAGCATAAATTTCCATCCAGTAATGAATTAAATCGAATGACCAGGCTGATGCTTGATGAATACATCGGGGCAAAACAGTATGACAGCGCATTGGAATTTCTAGAGAAGGTCTCGAAAAGTACCAATTCTCAGCACTATAATCAGTTAGCCTGGACGATGTGTGAGAACGGCATCAATTTGAACACATCGAATGCGCTGGCAAAGAAGGCTGTCGACCTGGCACGGAATCGACTTGCTGCTTCACCGCAAGACAAACCATCATACATCACCGAGAGACGTTGGAATCAAAATTTGAGACAAACGCTTGGCGGAATTTTAGATACACACGGCTTTATAAATTATAAACTCGAAAACTACCAGGACGCGGTAACGATGCTATCCGAAGCAGTCGAATTGACCAATTCTGAGCAAGGCGACATCAATGAACGGTACGTGCACACACTGCTGGCTTTAGACAAAAATGATAAGGCTTACGAATTCCTGGATAAATTGATAAGGACGAACAAACGAACGCCGGTTATCGATGATCTGTTTAAACAGGCTTATATCGCGAAACACGGTTCTGACGAAGGTTTAGAGACCATTCTAAAGGAAGCTGAGCAGCAATCGCTCATCAACCTGGAAGCGGAAATCAGCAAAAAAATGGTGGATTATCCCGCTCCTGACTTTCATCTGTCGGATTTGGAAAATAATGAGCTTACGTTACACGATCTGAAGGGTAAGGTGGTCGTACTCGATTTTTGGGCGACATGGTGTGCGCCATGTCTCCAATCTATGCCGGGAATGCAAAAGATCGTCGACCAGTTCAAAGGGGACGAGACAGTTGAATTTCTATTTATAAACGCCTGGGAGCGAGGGGATGAAAAAGAGGTCAAGGTGAAGCAATTCATGCAGAATAAAGGTTACGATATGCATGTACTGATGGATACTGAGAATCACGCGATACATGAATATAAAGTCGAGGGCATCCCAACGAAATTTATTATCGATGGCAAAGGACATGTTCGATTCAAACTCGTTGGTTTCGATGGTAACGAGAATACCATGATCAGGGAATTAAATTTGATGATCGACATGGTTCGTTAAAAACATTCACACCCCATTGCACAAAAGAAGCGATCTCGATATGAGTCCGTATTGTAGATCGCTTTTTTCGTTAACATGATTTAAGAGTGTGCATAAGAGTCCTTCATCGATCGCTTGAAATTTTGCGAGTTTTCTATTGACATTAACAAGGCTAGTTTATATATTTATTATTTACCAGGTAAAGGATCAACCATGGTCAACCAGACGATCGCTGAGATGTTCGAAAAAATAGCCGACATTTTAGAAATTCAGGGAGAGTCACCGTTCAAGGTGAACGCCTATCGCAGGGGAAGCCGTGTGATTTTGGAAGTCGATGAAGACTTAGAAATTCTGATGAAGCAGGATAAACTGGCTGATCTGCCGGGAATAGGAGATGCGCTCCGCAAAAAGATTGAGGAGTACATCGAAACAGGATCGATGAAAAAATATGAGGAGGTCACCTCGCAGGTCTCTGAAGGCTTGCTGGATATGCTGAAGATACAGACGTTAGGACCCCGAACGATATCACTATTGCACGGTCAGTTAGGAATTGAGTGTATTTCGGATTTAGAAAAAGCGTTGAGCGACGGAAGACTATTGCAGCTTCCGGGGATGGGCGAAAAGAAGATTGAAAACATCAAGAAAGGCATCGAACTTTACAAAGATTCCATGGATCGCATTTCAATTGGATCAGCACGACGTAAAAACGCCAAATAGTCTTAAAAATAAATTTTACTGAAAATACCTATGAGAAAACTTTTAATACGAATCATTCTTTCAACTCATGTTCTGATCCTGGGTTTGAATTCTGTTTGTTTCAGCGCGTCTCGATACCCGGCGGTCGGGCAGCAGGGGATGGTGGTGACATCACACGAATTAGCGACGGATGTGGGTTTAGAGATATTGAATTCCGGCGGGAACGCCGTGGATGCGGCGGTGGGCGTTGGATTCGCCTTAGCCGTGGTGTTTCCGACTGCGGGGAACCTGGGTGGTGGGGGATTTATGGTCATCCATTTCCCTGATGGAGAATCCACGACGATCGATTTCCGAGAGAAGGCTCCGTTAAAGGCGTACCCGGAGATGTATTTGGATGACACCGGTGAAGTTATCCCTGATTTAAGTCTTACCGGATATCTTGCCTCCGGTGTGCCGGGGACAGTCGCCGGATTGGCGCACGCGCTGGATAAATATGGCACACTATCTCTGGAACAAGTCATGGCACCGGCCATAGCGCACGCACGAAACGGCTTTCCGGTTTCTCGTATATTCAGTCAGGATTTAGAGCGCAACAAGTCCGTATTTCAACAATTCCCGGCCTCAGCGAAGAAATTTTTAAAAAAGGATGGCCAGCCGTATCGATATGGTGAAATTTTTAAACAACCGGATTTAGCTCGCACGCTTCAGACTATCGCGAAACGTGGAGCGACGAGTTTCTATCGTGGAGAAATAGCCAGATTGATAGCCAGGGATATGCAAAAAAATGGTGGGATTATCGGATTGGAAGATCTGAAAGCCTATCAGGCTATCGAGCGGCCCCCTGTCACTGCGAGCTATGGAAAATTCAAGATCATCTCCATGGGGCCACCCAGCTCTGGCGGAGTAGCCATCATACAGAGTCTGAATATGCTGGAGACATTTGATCTGAAGGAGATGGGTTATCACTCATCGACGTATGTGCATGTACTGGCAGAAGTGCTGAAACGTGCATTTTTCGATCGAGCGATGTATCTGGGTGATCCCGATTTTATCGATGTCCCGATAAAGCATTTGATCGATAAAGACTATGCTGCCGAACTCGTGAAGACGATTTCATATGACTCAGCCACGGCTGCGCGCGAGTTGAGTCAACATATTTCTCCCGTTAACGAGGGAGATCATACGACCCATTATTCTGTGGTCGACAAAAATTTGATAGCCGTTTCAGTAACCACGACGATCAATACCGGCTATGGCTCGAAGGTAGTGATAAAAGATGCGGGATTTTTGATGAACAACGAGATGGATGATTTTGCTGTCAAACCCGGCGAGCCTAACATATTTGGACTGGTAAGCTATAACGTGAATGAAATCCAGCCGGGTAAGCGAATGCTTTCATCCATGTCGCCCACGATCGTCACGTTGGATGATAAGGTTTATATGACTGTAGGCTCCATGGGCGGACCCGCAATTATCACAGCAGTGCTGCAAATTATCTTGAACCATATCGAGTTCGAGATGGATGTTCAGGAAGCGGTCGATGCGCCGAGAATTCATCATCAATGGTTACCCGATGTCATCCAGTATGAAACTTACGCGTTTCCCAAAGATGTGCAGATTCGTCTGGAGGGTTATGGACATCGCCTGCAAAGAGTGGATTATTATCATTCCGAGGCTCATGCTATCCGGATAGACGACAAAGGCTGGATGTGGGGCGCCGGTGATCCACGTTTCGAAGGTGAGGCAAAGGGCTACTGAGAGCAACTCGAACATGATGTGTAAGACTAAATACATTGAAAAATAGCAGAAGGCATTAAGCAAAACGATATGAATAAAAAGATAGTGTTAATCCTGTTACTGGTTCTTGCATTAGCGGTATATTATCTCATGGAACGGACTGTTTTACCACCGGTTCATCCGCCTGAAGGACAGGATGTTACAGTAAGGATCAGGCCAGGTTCGGGTGTGACAGATATCGCCAGGCTGCTGAAAGAACAGGGGATTATCCAGGACATCGATGATTTTATCTTTACGGCAAAGCTGTTCCGATTGTCCGACAAGCTGAAGGCGGGACAATATCAACTGCCGACTGATCTGTCAAATTATGGTGTCCTTAAGATATTAACAGAGGGGAAGGTAGCTCAGCTTAAAATTGTGATTCCCGAGGGATATACGTCACGCCAGATTGCATCGTTGTTCCGGCGAGAATTGGAGATAGATTCGACGCAATTTATGAAATATGTCTGCGATAACGACTTTATACATGAACTGGGTGTAGAGGATGTTTCTCTCGAGGGGTATTTATATCCGGACACATACTATTTCCATTGGGGACTGGATGCTGAAAGTGTTATTCGATATCTGGTCAGACAGTTTCATAACAAGTACAATGATGCACTGCTGGAGAAGACCCGTAAACTGGGGATGACGGTGCATCAGGTGCTGACGTTGGCTTCGATCATCGAAGGTGAGGCGATGCTGGATAAAGAAAGGCCGCTTATTTCGGCCGTGTACCATAATCGTTTGAAGCGCAGCATGTTGTTGCAGGCTGATCCGACCATTCAATACATCATACCGGATGGTCCGAGACGTTTGTTGAATCGGGATCTTGCGATCGATTCACCCTACAATACATATAAGTACCCCGGTCTGCCGCCCGGACCGGTTAACAATCCCGGAATCCGATCCATCAAGGGAGCGCTGGAACCAGCTGACGTCCCGTACTTATATTTCGTCGCCGTGGGCGACGGTAGTCATAAATTTAGCAGAAACTTACAGGAACATAATGTCGCGAAAAGACAATTCGATGCTTACAGAAGGGAAGTAAACAGAAAGCAAAATGATAGATAGACAAAAGAGGGAAGCACATAATATTCTTCGCGGGCTTAATACGGTTCAGAAGCAAGCGGTTGAGTGCACCGATGGTCCCAGTCTTGTATTAGCCGGCGCAGGAAGCGGGAAGACGCGAGTGCTTACGCACAAGGTTGCATATCTCATCGACAGGAAAAAAATACCATCTTCCCGAATCCTTTCGCTGACTTTTACTAACAAGGCCGCTCGCGAAATGCGAGAACGCATCTTGCAGTTAGTGAATCCCTGTTACGGAGAATTATGGTGCAGTACGTTTCATTCGTTCTTTGCAAGAATCCTGAGGATGGAAGCTGAAAAGCTGGGTTACACACAAAATTTTACTATATACGACACCGACGATCAGGCGGCGTTGATCAAAAAAATTCAGAACGGAATGACGATGACGATCGAGCAGTGTCCGATCAACGCCATCCGAAGCCGAATTAGTCATCTAAAAAATCATCTGAAATTGCCTGAGCATGCAAAAGAGAGCGCTGTCGATTATTTTGATGAACACGTTGCCATGATCTATCAAGAGTATCAGGATAATTTAAAAGCTGCCAATGCGATGGATTTCGACGATTTGCTGCTGAAACCGATCGAACTTTTTCATTTGTTTCCCGAATCACTTGCCTATTATCAGAAACGATGGCATTACGTTCTTGTAGATGAATATCAGGATACAAATCATCCTCAGTACTTGCTGCTGAAATCGTTATCAGAGAAGCATCGGAATTTAACCGTTGTCGGTGATGATGATCAATCCATCTATCGGTGGCGCGGAGCGAGTTTAAGAAATATTTTGGAATTTGAGAAAGATTTTAAGGACTGTAAGACATTCAGACTGGAGCAAAATTATCGGTCGACGAAAAACATCCTTCACGTAGCTAATTCTATCGTGATGCACAATTCGTCACGGATGGAAAAACAACTTTGGACAAAAAACGATGACGGGGAACTGGTGTCTCTGTTATGGAATTCAACGGGTGAAGAGGAGTCCTCCCGAATCATCTATAAGATAAAGGATGAATTTCAACGTAACAAGAGAAACTTTTCTGATTTTGCAATATTGTACAGGACAAATGCACAATCGAGGGCTATCGAAGATGAATTAAGGTTGAACGGTATTGCCTATGTTATCGTCGGTGGAATTCGTTTTTATGAGCGTAAGGAGATAAAGGACATTTTAGCTTATCTTCGGGCAGTCGTCAATCCGCTCGATGAGATCAGCGTCAGGAGAGTTATTAATTTTCCTGCACGAGGGATAGGAAATGTGACGCTGAAGAAAATAGAAGATTTCTGTTCACAACATTCGATCTCATTCTTCGAAGGACTGACTCGTGTGGCCGAGATCGATTCTATCGCCGAGCCCACGATGCAGAAGATAAGAAATTTCAGCGATATGATATTAAAGTATAATAGCGTTCAGCACACGATTTCAGCTGCGGAACTGGCTGCAACCCTGGTTGAAGAATTGGGAATACTCGTGAAGTACAAGGAAGAGGGGAGCGAAGAGGCGCTGGAGCGTAGAGATAACATAGGTGAATTACTGACACAGATCAGGCAATTTTCCAACGAAAACGAAGGCAACGGAAACTCTTTAGCTCACTTTCTGGAGGAAGTGTCACTGATTACTGACATCGACAACTGGGATAACGATTCGAATGCAGTCACTCTCATGACCTTGCATTCGGCTAAGGGATTAGAATTTCCGGTCGTATTTATCGCCGGCATCGAGGAGGGTTTGCTGCCATTATCGCGAAACAGTAATAATTTAGAAGATTTGGAAGAGGAGCGGCGTCTGTTCTACGTCGGCATCACCCGTGCGAGGGAAAAGTTATACCTGAGCCTAGCTGAACGACGGATCCGGTATGGTGATTCCTCATTCGGTGGTCCGTCTCGATTTTTACACGAGATCAAGCACGATCTCCTGGAATTAGACAGAACTCAGGTCTCGGTATCACGAAGTCAGCGTTCATACTCGTACGACGATAATCTCCCTGTTTATGAGAAGAAGGCGCCTGCGGCTAAGAAGCTCAAGCCTGGCATCATCGTGCGGCATCCTCGATTTGGTAAAGGCGTTGTGAGGCGAGTTGAAGGGACAGGAAAGGAAACCAAAGCTGATATTTTGTTTGAAGATGTGGGCGAGAAAAAGATAGTGATAAAATATGCAAATTTGGAGATATTATAAGACATGAAGATTAAAAAGATGATCTTTCTGATAATATTGATGACGTGGCAAAGCGTATTCGGCCAAACAACAGGTCCTGACGCCGATTACACGTATGCGAGTCGATTATACATGGATCAAATGTACGAACTGGCGGCTGTACAGTTCCGCGAGTATGCAGATCAATATGCTGAAAGTCCGCGGGCACCGGAGGCTTTGAAATTGGCAGGAGATTCATATGTTAAGATCGATCAATTTGAGAACGCACGTATTCAGTATATGACTCTTTTATTTAAATATCCTGACGCGCCTGGACTGGATGAGATCCAATACAAGATCGGACAATGTTTTGAAAAGGAAGGGAATTACATCAAAGCAGCTCATTCGTATCAACAGTTGAAGTCGTTGTACCCCCGCAGTAAATTATCGGAGGATATCTTTTATAAGGCTGCCCAGATGTATGTAATGGGTAAAGAGTACTCATCGGCTATCGAACTCTATTATCTGCATCTTGATGCCAATGATCAAGGTGAGACGTCCTTAAAAGCGAGGCATGAGTTAGCCCGTACGTTTGTGGAGATGGAAGATTATGAACGTGCGCTAAATGAGATCGATAAAATATTATCAAGAAGCCAGGCAGGCCAGTTGCATATCAACAGCCTGTTGACGAAAGCTGAAATAATGTACAATTTCGGTCGCATAAGAGATGCTGAGGTCCTATATGAGCAGATACTGACAGACTACAAAGCGCGTACGAGCTCCTATCCCAATGAGATCACCAAAGCTCGGCTGGAGTTAGCAACGATCAGTCGCACTAAAGGAAAGTATAAGCATTCGAACGAAATACTCGCTGCAGGCTCTACTGATATAATGGATGAGCACTTAAAGGATCGTCTTTATCTATTGATGGGTGACAATTACTACGACCTGGAGCAATTCGACGACGCAGTACAAAAATATCGATCGATTGGCAGTGAAGTCGACAAAGATCGTTCAGACGCTCTATTAAAATTGGGAAGCTCCTATCGTCAGGCCGGTCAATTGGACGAGGCGATCTCTGTTTTTGAAGCACTGTTAGCTCGATGCGACACAATCAGACTGGAATCTGAGCAGTTAATATGCCAGGAAACCCGGTATGAGATAGCTCAGGCATGGTTGCAGAAAGGACAGTCGCCGAATGCGCTGTATCATCTAAATCAATACGTCGTCCAATATCCGCAGGGTCCCTGTTCTGACATCGTCAGATTCAAGATCGCTGAAATTTATAGTAAAGAAAGTGATAATCCTGAAAGAGCGTTGCGATTGTACTATGAATTTACCGACCAGTTTCCGACTAGCCGGCTTGTCGATGATGCACAGCTCGCCGTGGCGAGGTGTTACGAAGAGATGAAAGACTATTCTCGAGCGTTAGATGCCTATAATTATTTGTCGACAAAATTTCCTGCGTCATCGCACGAGGAAGTTGCAGCCAAACGCATTAAGTATATTGAAAACTACCTCGTAACTACGGATACGAAGGCTGTCGATGGATTCATTACCTTGTTGGGCGAGCTTATTCAGAATTCAGATAATCAGCGACTTAGCTTTATGATGGCAAAGACCTATTATGAGGAATTGAAAGATTACGAACGTGCATTAGACCTGTTAAAAATAGCGGAGAAGCAAAAAGAAAATTCTGCAATTTTGGATGAGATTGAGTATTATAAAGGTAATTGTTATCGACTTCTCGCTGAAAAAGAATGGTTAGACAGCGGGGGAATGGGTTCTTTGCAAGATAGTTGCTTTGGTAGTTATAGAAGAGTAATCGCCACCTGGCCTTCGAGCAAATGGTCACAGGAAGCCTCTTTCCAAATGATAAAGTTTGATTCGATTCTGAAACGCTCTGACGACGAAAGATATGCCTATTTACAGGATGCTCTCTCAAGGTTCATCAATGATTATCCACAGAGTGCTCATCGTGTTGAAGCGGACTATTTATTAGGTAAATCATATTATCATGCGGATAAGACGGATACCAGTAACGCGATCTATCATTTTCAGGCGGTGGTCAATCGAGATAATCAGGGCAGGTTTCTCACTGATGCGCTATATCATATAGCGTCGATATATAAGAACAGAAACATGCTGAATCAAGCACAGGATCTATTTACGCGGATAATCGACGATCCGAATAACGACAGTAAAAGAGTCGCTGCGATCTATGAACGTGCTAAAATCAGGCGTCTGTTACAAGATGATGAGGGGGCAAAAAAGGATTTCGAGACGATTATCGATCAATATTTCTATAGCCCGCTGGCCGATAGTTCGATTTCGCAAATCGGCGACATCTACGAAGCGGCCGGACAATATTCACAGGGCATTGATTTTTTCCGCGAACTGGAAGCAGATCATATATCTCATTGTCGTTGGAGCGATGCCGCTGATCAATTATTGGTACAGGAGGTCTATTTTAGGAAAGGGCAGTTGTTCTCGTTCGTCGGCGATAAAAAAAAAGCGATCGATAACCTGCAATCGTATCTGAAGAAATTCCCTGGTGATCGATATACACCTGATATACTGATGAATCTGGCTGAACTCTATCGATCGGACCACTTGCAGGACAGAGAAATCGCTGTGAACTATCTGCAACAGTTGATCGCCGAATATCCGGATTATGATCGCATCGGCCAGGCACATATCTCCGCCGGTGATCTGTTTTTTGCCAATAATGATCATCAGGCCGCGAGGAGGCACTACCTGGCGGGCATTGAGGCAGCACCGAACGACACGACCAGGCTTTATGCGACCTCTCAGGCGATCATATGTCTTTATCTAATGGATCAGATTTCGGCTGCTGATCAGGAGATGAAGCAGTTTAAAAAAGATTACGATGAGATCGATGAGTACCTGGGACGTATAGAGCTTGCCAGGGGGAATTACTATTTCAAGCAGAAGGAATTTGAACTGGCCGAGGAGACGTATAAGTCGGCGCGTTCGAAATTTAAACACAATAAATATGGTCCAAGAGCGGAATTTGCATTAGGGCGACTCTATTTAACCCTCAATCGTGATGATGATGCAATGAAAATCTTAACCGAGATGCCGGGGAAATATCCGAATCATCCGGTTTTGGCCGATGTGTACCTGGCGTTAGGTGAATTTTATTACATGAAGGCGAGACAGGTCGAGAATGCGATGTTAGCCTATAAGAACGCGATCGAACAGCCTTTAATTTCCGATGCTTCGCTGGCGCGCGGAATCAGTAATTTAATTCGCTGCTACTTCGACCTGCAGATGTGGGACCAGGTGCTGGTCCAGTCCCGAGCTTTTCTGGACAAATTTCCGTTATCTGAGCACAGTTTCGAAGTCAGAATACAGATCGGCATCACCTATTTTTATCTGCATGAATATGATAGAGCGATCGATTATTTGAGGAAACTAAAATATGAAGCCGACTATGAAAACGAACCGCGGATTCAATATTGGATAGGTGATTGTTATATGGAGAAGGGTCACTACGAGAAGGCAATCGCCGAATATTTGAAGGTCAAATATATATCGAAACCGACAAAATTGAACTGGGCAGTTACTGCCCAATATAAGGCTGGCGTTGCTTATATGAAGCTCGGTAAAATGGATATTGCGACTCAAATCTTTAAGAAGATTATCGTTGAACAGGGTGCCGCCAGTCCCTTTGGTAAAGGCGCTCAAAAGAAACTCGATGAGATTGGACAGGTGAATTAGATTTATTAATATCGTATGGATAATGCCATGATAAAAAATTTGACTGAAATTATACAAAATGCATTGATTGAAGATCTCGATGAACATGGTGATGTGACATCGATGGCGACCGTGGATGAGGATGTGACTGGCACAGCCGAGATCATCGCCAAAGAAGACGGCATATTGGCTGGGGGATTTGTCGTTGAGAAGGTGTTCAATCTGGTGGATGCAAACATATCTGTGGACATAAAATTTGACGATGGTGCTGCAATAAAGAATAGAGATGTGGTGTTTGTGATTAAAGGGCCGTTACGCAGTATATTGACAGGCGAGCGAACTGCTCTGAATCTGTTGTGCCGAATGAGCGGTATCGCCACCCTGACATCTCGCTTTGTAAAATTAGTGGCAGGGACTGGCGTTAAGGTGTTGGATACACGAAAAACCACGCCTGGTTTGAGATCGCTTGAAAAATATGCGGTCCGCATCGGAGGTGGATTTAATCATCGAATCGGGTTGTTCGATATGGTACTCATCAAAGAAAATCATATTGTCGCGGCGAACGGCATCAGCAATGCAGTAAGACGAAGTCGAAGTTATTTGAAACAAAATGATCTTGATCTGAAAATTGAAGTCGAGTGTCGCACCCTGGATGAAGTGGCCGAAGCCATCGAATTGAATGTCGACCGCATTATGGTAGATAATATGGACATCGATCAAATCGAAAAAGCCGTCCGTTTCGTAAATGGAAGGACGAAGTTGGAGATATCCGGTGGTGTGAATTTGGATACGATCGCTGAATATGCAAAGACGGGTGTCAACTATATCTCTATAGGTCAGCTGACTCATTCGGCCAGAGCCATGGATTTCTCATTGTTGGTAAAAGAATAAATTTGATCCGGTGACATTTGATTGCGAAGACATAGCAATAACGTGTCGAATGCTGCGATTTACGCGTGATACCGCAGAGATAAGTATTAAAACAGTGTTTGCTGAGCTTTGCAACACTTTTTTTAAAATGTATGTCCATTCTTCACAGCGGAGCAAATCGAAGTCTGGACTGATGGATCTGTTATATTGCCGACTTACCTAATCTCATTCATCCCAATAAATTAGATAGTGATAATCGCTGCTTGTGCATTAATTTGATAATGAAAAGGGTATATTACATGAAGAAGATGATCTCTCACAACTGGTATATGATAATGTTATGTGTCGTTGTTAGTTTGATTTTTACGTTTGAGGCTGATGCTTCAGATGATAAAAATATCCTACTGACGATCGAGGATGCAATAGAACGCGCTGATGCGCAGTGGACAGTCGGTGAAAGTTGGGTTTCGAAACTGCCGGCCGAAGAACGTCGCATGTTATGCGGAACGATCATCGACAGGACGGCAATCGATTCATCGAAGTTCACACCGATCGAGACGCGGCATGATTTACCAGCTAAGTTCGACTGGAGGGATCAGAATGGTGGAAACTGGATCACACCTGTGAAGGATCAAGGGATGTGTGGAAGTTGCTGGGATTTTGCAGCGATAGGCCAGATCGAAGCGTGGTGGCGGATTCATAATTCACGATTGGATTCGGTGATCGATCTGTCGGAACAGTTCGTGTTATCGTGCAGCATGGGATCGTGTGACGGTTACACCGTGGAAGGAGCATTCGATTTTGTTCAGGAGATGGGTGTCCCCCCTGAAACGTGTATGTACTACAATGGTCTCGATTCATACCCTTGCAGCCGAGCATGTGCTCATTGGGAAGAACTCGCCTTGAAGATACCTGGTTGGGGATATATCACACTTGATTTCGATGATATCGATAATATAAAAACCGCGATTTTACAGCAACCCGTCGCCGGATCGTACATCGTGTACGAGGATTTTATGTATTATAGTGAGGGCGTGTATGAACACGTATGGGGTGAGATCGAAGCGGGTCACGCAGTCCTGATCGTCGGATGGGACGATGAGCAAGAGTGTTGGATCTGTAAGAACAGTTGGGGTCCTGCCTGGGGTGAGCAGGGCTATTTCAGGATAAAATGGGGTGAATGCGGAATGGGGGAATATGTACCGTTCATCTGGAACAATTTAGTGAATAAGTCGGAAGCGCGCCTCGAACCGATGCGTCTTAATATGGAGCTTATGGCAGGAGATACGGCTATCGAGAAGATTAGGATATTTAACCATGGCGATGATGTCCTTCAATATTCAGCCGTCGCCTCGGAAGTGCAATTGATGTTTCATCCGGATGAATTTCAAGCGTTCGATGATAGATCGTGGTGGTGTGGTGATCCGGACATTGGAGGTTACGGTGATCATTGGTTACAATATTTGGAAACGCCGATTATCGATTTATCAAACACCATGCTGCCACGGTTGAGATGGATGGGGAAATGGAACATTGAGAATCCTTCTGGTGCAACCTATCCGTATGACGGTTGGGATGGATGCAATGTATGGATCTCGACAGATGGGGGTACTTCCTTCAATGTGTTGCACCCATTGAACCCATCGTACAATTGTTTCAGTTTATGGAGTTTCGGTCATCCTGAACAGGGTTGGAATATGGGGACCGGCGTTGCGGGCTGGGGTGGCGAAAGCAATGGATGGACAGCCGTTGAAATGGATCTGGTACCCTTTAGAGCAGACAGTGTCGTCATACGCTATGCATTTGCGTCAGATATGGGACTCAGTACATTGGATGATCCAGGTCTGACAGGATTTTTTGTCGATGATATCCGAATTACAGATGGCATGAATGTTCTGTTTCAAAATACGAGCAACGATTCATGGACGATGAATGGTCTCGCGTTATCGCCGAACGACGTGGCCGGCTGGTTCTATCTCTCTGAACCGATCGGCAGCGTACCACCGCATAGCAGTAAAGAGATTGACCTTCATATAAAGACGGCTGGCTTAGCTACTGGTTCGCATTCAGGATTGATCATGTTTATATCGAATGATTCCAGTAACAAAGTGTTAACGTTACCCGTTACGTTACATCTTGAAAAACCTGAACATGATATAGTCATCGATGACATCTCATTATTCGACGATGAAATCGTTTTGTTATCGCTCATCAATTTAATAGCCGATATTCGTAATGGGGGCAAGCATCCGGAGTCTGATTTTGATGTTGTTTTAACGGCACGTGATGAATTCATGCCCTTGTTCAGTGATACGGTGCACATTGATCACCTCGATGCGGATCAAACCGTCAAAGTCCCGTTCGCACCATTTTCTCTGCCACGTGAGGGTGATTATTCGTTAGAGATCAAGGTTGAAGACGTTACAAACGACTATAATCCGGGCAATAGTCGTATCCTTGCTCCCAAACGCGTTGTCAATTTAGTCGATGATTTTGAACAGGGAATGGAGCGCTGGGTGGTTGACGGAGGCTGGAGTATCACGGATGAATTCAAAGGATTTCAGAGCGACCATTGTCTTCATGTAAACGGAGGTGTCAGCCCCTATCCGGATAACATGGATGCCAGTTGCCGGTACCTCAATGGTTTGTCATTGGACTCGCCCGATGATATTGAACTTGAATTCCGGGTACGATATAATACGGAGAGCGACAGCGATCAGTGTTTTATTGAGGTGAGCCGTGATTGCCATGAATGGATCAAGGTGGATTCGTTGTCCGGAATTAGCCCGGCCTGGACAAAAAGGATGCTCAATTTAAGCGCAATGGCAGGTTCAGAATGGGATAAATTATGGTTCCGCTTCCATTTTATTTCCGATCATCAAAACTCTGCTTTCGGTGTACTGATTGATGACGTTCATATCTATCGAAAGACTACCACGTCCCTGTCAGAATTTCAGTTTGAGAGTACTGATGTAGCGAAGGGATACGAGCTGAGTCAAAATTATCCGAATCCTTTTAACATGAGCACACAGATCCAGTATCAACTTCCGCGAGCAGGTCATGTAACGATTGCTGTTTTCAATCTACAGGGCCAGCGAGTGGCACAGATCCTGAACACATATCATGAGGCAGGGGAATACACGATCGACTGGAATGGGATGAACCAATTCGGAAAACACATCGGATCAGGGGTTTATTTTTATCGAATCGATGTGGATCAGAAGTTTATTAAAACGAATAAAATGGTGGTTATTAAATAAGGACAAATGTCCTTATTTCAGATGATTACATTTGTCCGGCCAGGGTCTAGTGTGGCAGCGGACAAACGACTTAATCAAAGTTAATGAGGGTATCGTCTTTTATAGTCGCACCCCGGCGGTGAGCAGAGATCCCATGTGAAATATCCTCTGCGCTCATAAGTTGCTTAATCTGATTTAATACCCAGGGAATGGTTTCGTCCAGCGATTGTTGAACCATTGCACCCGCAGCGTAGTTGTGTCCGCCACCCCCCAGACTGGATGCAAATGCGTTGATGATGATACGACCCTTTGACCGCAGGCTTATTTTTGTCCTGTTCTCTTCTAGCTCGGTGAACATGATGCTGACTTCAACATCTTTGATCGTCCTGGGAATTTCAGGAAAACCTTCGGTATCCCACAGTTGAGCGCCTGATTGTGCGAACATCTTTTGCGTCAAGCAGAACCAGGCCACCCTGTTATCACATTCAAATTTCAATGTACTGAGTGCCAGACCCATCAATATGATCTTTTCGGGTGAATTGCTCTCGTAGACGTATTCATAAATTGCACGAGAGTTCACGCCGTTATGGATCAGCTCGGCCGCAATCTCATGTGTTCGAGCCGTTGTGTTCGAAAATCGGAATGAACCCGTATCGGTAAGCAGGCAGGTATAGATGGCTGTTGCAATTTTACCCGTTATTTTGAAATTTACGTGATGTAAAAAATCGTAGATGAGTTCACCCGTAGACGAAGCTGCTTCCAGGATAATGTCGATGTCTGAAAATTTTGTTGTCATGTGATGATGGTCGATGCAAATTTTTGGCGATTCGAGTCTACGGATGTGGTCGCCCAGCGATCCCATGCGCTCCCAATCACTGATATCCACGAAAATAAAGACATCAACATCGGTAAGCAGATGCATGTGCTTTGTTTCATCGAAAATGATAATTTCCTCATCAGGATCGAGAAAAGAATAGTTAGCCATGGTCGGTGAGATATTTACGATGTAAGTTTTTTTATTAAAACACCTCAAATACTCAGCTAACGCTATTTCAGCACCGAGCGCATCGCCATCGGGATTAAGGTGCGTCGAGATCAGAAATGATTCATGAGCATCGAAAATGGATTGAATTTGATCCCATTGATGTGGTTCTATCATCATTATTCCTCAAAATATCGATGGGCAAATCCCAAATTAAAAACCAGATCGATCGCCTTAAACATTAAGGAATGTGTACTGCCATCCTTTATGAAACTATCCTGTATCTCAAAATATTCGTTCCTGGTATCGAAAATTTTATCTGTAGGGAAAACCCTTTTCCATTTGTTCCCATCGATCGAATAGAGAAGGTCCTGAATCGGATTGAAGCGATCCGTGACTTTAAATTTGACGTTTATCAGATTATCCTTTGTCTGGAGCTCGATTTCGGATATCTGGGGACCTGAATTATCGATTTCGAATGTATTGCTTATTCGTTCGGTGGTTTTAGCCTGGTCGATGGGATTGGCTAATGAGTCTGTGGTGACCAACTTGATTTGATACACGCCGTCCGGGAAGCGATACGTATCCCATGAAATGAAAGATACCGGCCAATGACTTACCAGTAATTTCCAATTCTCAGTCGAAGTGAGTTTTAAATAGATATCGTACAGTAATTTATCGTTATTGTCGTCGGTCGCTTGCCAGGAAACGGTTCGATATCCTTTTCGTGCTAATTTTCTGCCCATATAATCGCTGCTGCGATCGTTCGCGGAGGAATTGTTTTTCGACTCCATGACGTCCTCACCATAGGATGGACCTTCGTACTCAAAATTCTGCTGCGGATGTTGATAGAATTCGCCCTGAGGATGAATCGTGATCTGGTGTATGATAGGTTCTACATTTTCCTGTACATACGAGATATTCACCTTTTTAATTATTGGTGATGAGTCATTTTTCCTGGATGACAATTCGGCTTTCCATTGAAAAAAACGAGCATTGGGATTGGTGATTTTTGAGCCTTCGCTGTTATGATAGCTAACAGACCAGTCGCTCCAGGTATTATTGGGTTCTTTGGTGTTGCCTGTCCTTGAATAGAACTTGATATCACAGCCGTCCGGACAATCGTATTCCCAGCTGATGCTACCCCAGTTCGAGATCGAATAGGAATCGAAGACCTCTGATTGATATTGTCCCACCGATCGTGTTTTTTCGGTCATGCGATACACTGTGCCCAGATTTGCAGTCGCCATGAGAATAGTCTGGTCCGTTTTATCGAAATAGAGTGAGCTAATCTGCGCCTGTTGAAAACCGGTGATCAATACTTTCTTGTTCGATGAGTCGTAGGAAAATAGTTTGCCGTTCTTACCGGTTCCGACGATCAACGTTCCTCCGCTCTTCAGTGCGATGGATTGTACAGGTTCACGGGCTTCATCCCATATATTCCTTATCATTCCGTTCGGATCGATCTTAAAGATTCCGCTCTCTGCTGACACCCGCAATCCGGCGGTTAGCGAAGGAGCCTCAATTTCTATCTCATCCAGAACATAGACTCCTGGTATTTCATTGTTTTCATTTTCCTTGTTCGCTTCTTTTTTCTCTTCCTCCTTGGGCGGAGTCGGTCCAACAGGGCTGACGGGCGTTGTTCTGCCCAATCCGGCGGCGTAGATGGTACCGTCGGAAGTCACTTCAATTTGATGAATTTCTCTCAAATCGGAATCGTATATGATGTATGCTTTCCCTGCTGGTGAAATTCGATACACATATCCATTACCCATGCTGCCTGCGATCAGATTGCCTGAATTATCCCAATTTAAGGCTCTGATATGAGATTCTGTGCTCATGTAGAATAGTGAACTCTTTCCGTTCGCTGTTATCTGATATATAGCCCCACTATCGCCGGTAGCCACAAATAGATTGTTACTCTTATCGAAGGTGAGATCCCATATATACGTATCCGGTGGATCGAAAACGACGGAGATATTACCGTTTCGATCGATCTTATACACTTTACCGTTGGGAGACGATGCCGCATAGACATTATTATGACGATCCGTGACCAGCGCATGTATCTGGATTTCATCGAGTTTACACAAGGTATCTATATCTCCGGATTTAAGTATCCGATAGATTAATCCCTGGTTGCCGGCGCTAAAATAGATCGTACCATCGGCAGCGGAGACAATGTCCCAAATAAACGTTTCCTGCGATTCAAAAACTGTTTCGATTCGGGGAGATAGACGTAATTCTCCTTCACTCGATAACGAAACCCCGTCACTGGTTCCCTGTTCCAATTTCGTGAATGAGTTATAAGTCTGGATCTGTGATGATGAGGCGAAAGAAATCACCGGTAACAAGATAATGCAGGTGAGTACGGCTAATTTATTCATTCATCTCTCCATTTTTCTGAAAAGTTTGGTGTTTACTAACACGCAGACGGATTGTGACGCCGTCGAAGATTTCCGATTCGAACGGCACCTGGTATTCTGCTATTAATTTCGCATATAATTTATCAGAGCTGCCTTTCGACCGCGGCTCTGAGAGTAAGTTCAAGACGGAAGGCGGCAAAGCCTGCAGCTCCTGACCCTCGATAACAGCCCCCATCTCGAGGGACTTTACCTGTATATAGAGTCGATCGTTCTGGCGACGTCTGTTCAGGATGTCGATCAGATCATCGAAGTCGTCAGGGGTGAATCGGTTGGCTGCCATCTGTTTTTCGATTCGAGCGATGTAATCACCGCTTCCGACAGATATCATCACTAGATTGCTGATTAAGTTGCTCGGAATTTGAACCGTTTTTTTTATGGTTTGGCTGACACCGCGATAATCTTTTAATTTGACATAGATCGTCAATTTTTCACCAGGCACAACGCTTTGTCTGTCGTACCAGACTTTGTCGATTTTAGTGCTCTGTTTGCCCGGAAGGGCTTCGTAGTTGAGAGTAACGGCTTTGATGTCGGGATGTTTAAATTCGTTAATCAGCACGGGGGTAAAGGATACAAAGATATCGAGCACGGCTTTTCCGATATCTCTGCCTTCGCCAGCCAGTTCAGCGAACGAATTCGTCGAATAGATATTGTTTAAGACGAGGCTTTCATGATCATTGAAGGCGATTTGGCCGTTAAGTTTTAGTGTATAATTCCCACTTGAGAAACGAGCCGATTGAAGTGAATTCCACACCGCATTCGGCAACAGAACCGCGACGAGTTCGCTGACCGATGGGTCGTTGACTACGTCGTAATGAAAATGTTGGGTTTCGGTTACAGGGGAGTCATAAGAAATATCGACAGGGAACATATCGATCGAGTCGCCGAGAATTCCGAGTACACCGGTTGAACGATCTTGTTTAATGTTACCGATAAAATTCCCTACTTCTGCTAATTTCGTAGAGCTGAGTTGACTCGAGAGGATGGTTAAGATTTTCGCCTCCGCCATGGGGATGTTGACCGGACCCACGTTGAGAAAGGGGTGCCCAAACGCGATGACTGTATGACCATCGACCATGGTTGCTGTGCCGGTTGCACTGACGTACATGTCGCCCGACATCAAAACGCCGGATACAGCAGAGCCGGGGCGCAGAGTGAACGTATCTGTTTGTTTATTATTCTTTCTGTTTGAGCCACCCTGAGTCGTGATGAATCCCATATCATTAAATATCGGTTTGATCGCGGACAACACGGACGTCTCCATACCGGAAATATTCAATGGGATCTGTAACGGTTTAATCGCTGACATCTCATCATTTAGATATACTCTTTGGCGAACGATCTCGATAAGCTTCTCTTGCAAAGCATTTGCATCGGATGAGAGGGCAAGACGGGTGATGTCGGATCTACTGGCGTTCCTGAATTCGAGTTCCTGTTGACGATATCTTTCAGTATCTGTGATCTTTATCATCTGTTCGATAGGGGTTACACCCGCTAGCGGATCCTTAGCGAAAATCATCAGTGAGTAGGACAGAGCACCGGCCAATCGATCTTGCAGGTAGATAGGACTTCCGCTCATGCCGCTGACCACACCCGTGTGTTGCAACTGCTCACCGAGTAGTTTGATTAAAATCAGATCCATCTGTGGGTTGAAATTTTTAATGATTTCGACGACCTCGATGTCGAATCTCTCGACTTCTGTTCCGCTGAAGACAGTTAAACCGTACCCTTTCATTCCGGGTTTGATGTCTGCAACCGGTATGATGTCGATGGCAAATGCGGTCGAGTATATTAATGAGATGATGATTAGAAATAAATTTTTTTTCATGACGTCTCTTTACGATAAATAGTTCATTCGATTGAGCTTATCCCAAAGAAAGAAACTTAGTGATAAATATAACCTGCGAGCATTAACATCATTAGACGAATTAAACGCAAAATAGATTCATTAATAAGAGAAAATAGGATTTTCAGGTCGTCATTCCTATTGAAGTCAGAGTCCTTCGCCATACAGTTCGTGTCGTAAGATGCCATAGACTTCTATATCGAGATAGTTTCCCCATTTTTTTACATGCTGGCGCAGAGTACCTTCATGCTTCATACCTAATTTTTGCATGACGCGCCCTGATGCCGGATTATGTGAGAAATGCTGAGCGAAGATGCGATTTAAATTGTAATGTTCAAAGGCAAACTTCAGTAACGCCATCGCCGCTTCGGTGCAGAATCCTTTGTTCCAAAATGGTTTTCCTATCCAGTAACCGAGTTCGGCCGAGTCATGATCTCTGCTGATATTGTGTAATCCGATCGCGCCTATGGGATAAGTGGGCTCAAAATGGTCGATAGCCAATGTCAGAGAAACCTCATCTTCATAAGACTGTTGATGCGTATTGATCCATGATTCGGCTTGTTGAAGTTCATAGGGATACGGAATGTTTAAGGTATTATAAGCGATGTCGTAATCGCCTGCATACTGCTGCACGAAACTTGCATCAGCGAGGACAAAGGGACGTAATACAAGGCGTTGTGCTTTAATGATTGGCATGATCTTCATTCGATGTTTTAATCCTATCATTGGTAATGCATAGTGGATTATATTTAAAGCCAGAAAGCATTTTCCAGATGTTCTATCTGCGGTGGATCGTGAGTCCAATTTATCGCGACCACGTCGAAACGATAGTCGACATCTTTCAGTCGATGCTGTAAAATATAGATCTGGGCGATTTTGCCTATTTGTTTTTGTTTCCGAGGGGTCACCCAATAGATCGGGTCACCGAACCTGCCTTGCGTATCCGTCTTCACCTCAACGAAGATGATGGTATCCTCTTTACGGACGATCAGGTCGATTTCACCGTGACCGTATCGATAGTTTCGTTCGATGACGCGGTATCCTTTTTCGATGAGGTGATTCGCGGCGAGAGTTTCACCCTGTTTTCCTATTTCGATCTTGTTCATCTGAGCAATAGTATCCTTTCTTCGATTTAGATCGACTGGCGAACATGAAATGTACGACGATGGATGGGGCTCAGTCCATGTTGATGAATCGCTTGAATATGTTTTCTGGTCGGATAACCTTTATGACGGGCGAAGCCGTAGTTTGGGTAGAGTATATCGTACTCGCGCATCAGCCTGTCCCGATAAACTTTAGCGATGATCGAGGCCGCAGCGATGGAAAAGCACAGGCTGTCACCCTTAACGATTGGTGATTGTGGGTAACACAATGATTTTATCGGTTGATTGCCGTCGATTAGCACGAAATCAGGCGGCTTCGACAAGTTATCGATAGCGCACTTCATCGCTTTCAGCGAGGCCTGCAGGATGTTGATACGATCGATCTCCTGTGGTTCGACACAGCCAATTCCGTAAGCGAGCGAGTGGCTGATGATCTGATCGTACAATCGTTCTCTTGCGATGGCGGTCAGTTTCTTCGAGTCGTTGACATCTTGAATATGAAGGTTTTGAGGGAAGATCACGGCGGCTGCGATAACGGGTCCGGCGAGCGGACCGCGTCCGGCCTCGTCGACTCCGGCGATGAGATGATATCCCTGTGACCATAATCCTGATTCGATGTCAAATGTGTTTTGATTTCGCATGCTGTATAGAATGTTATGAAGTCATTAAGTTCACAGAAGTAAATTTACGATAAATTTCAATAAAATCAAGAAATTTTTATGGATTGACCTTAATCGACAGGGTTGATACAGACTGATCATAAGGTTTTGAGGCATGACTGCCGGAGATCAACCACAGAGAATGAATACTATGAATTATTAAAAAAAAATCTTGACAAATGAAAAAAAATAGTTTATATTAAAAGCGTTTTGATTAATCTTTGTTTAAATTGAAAAATAAAAAGAACTCATAATATAAATAATATCAATAACTAATTATATTTTACCAGTACGGGATAAAAAAGCGAATAACGGAATTATTTTAATAAATTAATCGAAACGTTTCGATAGGATATCATGAATCCGACAATTAAAGATGTAGCAGAGAAAGCGGGGGTTTCTCTGTCGACCGTTTCACTCGTGATTAATCGCAAGAAAAATGTGAGTGAGGAAACGACCAGGAAAGTGCAACAAGCGATTGTGGATTTAAATTATCATCCGAGACGATTGGCGCAGGGATTAGCCTCACGGCGTACGGGTAATATCGGTTTCATCTTATCGGATGATCATTTCTCCCGCGCAGAACCTTTCTACACCAAAATATTCCTCGGTTGTGAATTTGAAGCTCGCAATCATAATTACTACATCTTATTGACTACCGTACAGGACAAATTTACCTCCAAATCGATCCCAAGATTTCTTCCGGAAAAAAACGTCGACGGGATTATTGTGGCAGGAAAAGTCCCGGCCGCATTCTTAGATAGCATCCGCGACTATCAGTTACCATTACTCTTCATTGATTACCTTCCATTAAAAGATATCGGAAAATATTCGGCGGTACTGATCGATAATGAGGACGGCGCCTTACAGGCCGTCAATCATCTTATAAAAGCCGGTCATCGACACATCGCCTTTATCGGAGGTGATATCAAACATCCGAGTATACGATCTCGGTTGGAGGGTTACAAGCAGGCGTTTAAGAAGTCAAATCTACCGCTTAAAGACCAACTGATCATATGTGATGAACCTTACACAGCCGCTATCGACGGTTATAACGCGATGTGCAAACTTCTCCACAGAACAGATGAATTTTCCGCCATATTCGCTGCGAATGACGCCATGGCGTTCGGTTGTCTAACGTGTTTAAGAGAAAAAAAATACCAGGTACCTGCGCATGTTTCCCTGGTCGGTTTCGATGATGTGGATGTGGCAACGCAAATGGAACCGCATCTGACCACCATACGGGTCAACAAAGAAGAGATCGGGGCCATCGCGGTCAAACATATAGTGGATATGATCGTCAATGAAAAAAAGACAGTCGGTAAAATATATGTCCCTGTAGAACTGATAGTAAGGAATTCTACCATAAGTAGGTCAAACAAATAGAATGTTAAAAAAAATCGAAGGAGGTGATTCTGCCATTCGTTAAAAAAAGATACAGTAACAATATAATGAAAGGAGGAGTGCCTGGAATTATTAATTTTATTAGATTTAAGATTCATTTTTGCAACCTGTGAACGAGATTGTCCATGATCATGAATCTCTGATTGACCGTGCTTCAATAGACAAAGTAAATATTTCTTCATCCTGATGCTTACCACAATGTCGTCATTCTGAAGACGACGTACATTTGATTACAAGATTTACTTGTTTCTTCTTTAAAACATTTAACATTTAAATTATAGGAGAATATCTGATGAAAAAAAGTCTTTCTATATTAATAGGAGCGCTTATCATTTTATGCTTGCCTCTGCTGGGCTTTGCGCAGAGCGAAACGAATTTACTCGAAAATGGTTCACTGGAAATTGTTGAACCCGGCTTTTGGAACAAGTTCAATGACGGAGTAGGGAACAGCGCCGTCGCGTGGGATATTACCGCTGGTTACAACAGCATGCGATCGATCAAGATAGTGAAGCCGGAGGTGACCACGATGGAAGTCGGTTATGCAAGTGATAACAACGCCCAACTCTACTGGAATGGTGCGAAAGCCGACCGTCTCTATAACCTGATTTTCTACGCTAAAACCGAAAATGTGAATACCAATCCCGGGACCGATGATGCGAAGATCGGCGTCCTCTTTATCTTCTACGCGAATGGTACTGTTGTGGGAGAGGAATTCGTTCCTGTGGATCAAACGAATGCCTCGAGCGACTGGACTGAATACACCAGCGGCTTATATATTCCCGCCGGCGACGATCCGGATGAGATGTACGCTGTCTGTAAGTTTGGGAAAGACGCGACCGGAACGGTCTGGTTCGATAATGTCGATTGCGGAACCGATCCCTGGGCCATGGGAGTATTCAATGGCAACTTCGAAGTAGCGAAAGGGTGGATGGAATGGCATTCGATGGTCGATGGCGTCGATGAAGCATATTGCAATACAGTGAACGACGTGTCTTATGATGGCGACTGGTCCGTCCTGTTGCATGAATGGGATAACAACGGAGACGAAATGGTGTTCTACTCGGTGCCGGCACCGGCTGAACCGAACACATGGTATAAGATATCGGTGATGGCAAAATGGGATACCGTCAATACGGACGATCGTTATCTTCCTACCACTGCGGTATTCGACAGAGATGACAACAGAGTAGGTATGTGTTTCTTCTACCATAAAGCTCCCATTCTGAAGAGCTGGGATCTGACCGGTGGTGGTGACCAATTCTTCTATTTCGATCAGCGCGTCGCGATGAGCGATGGCTGGGTCCAATACAGCGTCGTCTCCAAATCACCCGAAGACGCTGCCGGATTGTCCGTGCGCGCACGTTTTACATCGTATCCGGTCGGAAAAGTATGGTACGATGATTTCAAGGTCGAGAAAATTGTACCCGATGAAAACATTCTGGTCAACGGCGATTTAGAGACGGAAGAACCAGGATTCTGGAACGCCGTCTCTAATAACGGTATCTTGACCTGGGATCCTGAGAACGGCATAAACGGTAGTCGTTGTGTGAAAATTGAGAAAGCCGCAGCAGGAACAGATGCAGTCTACTGGAAGAGCGATAATAATGCTCAGCTCTACTGGAACGGTGCTGCCGCCGAAAGGTTGTACAATTTGATCGCAAACGTTAAGACTGAAAATGTGAACACCAATCCGGCTACGGACGATGCGAAGATAGGAGTTCTGTTTTCATTCTTTGCAAATGGAACGCTGGTAGGAGAGGAATTTGTAGCCGTGGACCAATCGGCTGCATCTACCGATTGGACCGAGTACACGAGCGGATTGTATATCCCCGCCGGAGACGCTCCGGATGAAATGTATGCCACACTATGGATGGGTAAGGATGCGACGGGTACGGTATGGTTCGATAATGTAGACTGCGGGACCGATCCCTGGGCCATGGGACTATTCAATGGCAACTTTGAAGTGGCGAAAGGCTGGATGGAGTGGCATGCCACGATCGATGGTGCAGATCAGGCGTATTGCAACACAGTAAACGATGTATCTTACGAAGGGGATTATTCCGTACTGCTGCACGAATGGGACGACAACGATGATGAAATGGTGTTCTACTCGATACCCGTACCGGCAGAGCCGAATGAGTGGTACATGGTCAGTGTGATGGCTAAGACCGATAGCGTGAACATTGACGAAGCCTATTTCCCGTCCAACGTCGTCTTCGACCGTGATAACAATCGTTTAGGCATGTGTTTCTTCTACCATAAAGCGCCCATCTTAAATAGCTGGGATCTGACAGGCGGCGGTGATCAGTTCTATTACTTTGATCAACGGGTCGAAATGAGTGAAGATTGGGTTCAGTACAAGATCATCTCAAAGGCTCCGGAAGATGCTGCTGGTATCTCCGTGCGCGCTCGTTTCACATCCTATTGTGTGGGAAAAGTATGGTACGACAATTTCGCCGTTCATCCTGTCGAGATAAGTCAGTTGCCGACCGGCGTACGTGAAACCAGTAACTATGCAACCATCGATATACCGCAGGAATTTGCACTGGGTCAGAACTACCCGAATCCTTTCAATCCGGTAACGACTATTCTCTATACGACGCCTAAGGATGGTGACATCAGTGTTGAAGTTTACAATGTGTTAGGCAAGAAGATCAAGACCTTGTTCACCGGCTATCAGCAGGCTGGTAATCATGAAATCCAGTGGGATGGTCTCGATGATTCTGGCGCACAGATGGCTTCAGGGGTTTACTTTGTCACCTTGCGCAGCGGACAGTTTGTAACCGCAAAGCGAATGACGTTAATGAAATAATCAGTTTGAATCATAGATGAGGGGATGAATCAGGTGTAAATTTTCTCGTATGAATGCGATCATGTTGATTGCAGATAACGGCAACAAGGATCAAAACTTACCGTGATTCATCCGCCTCATCGACTATATTCTCATTCAATAATCATGAAAGGAAATCAAAGAATGGGAAAGATAAGGTATGCAATCGCTTTGATATCTATCGTCTTGGTGTTGAGCCCTTACATGGTAAGTGCAGGAACGACCGGTAAGATTGCAGGCCGCGTCGTCGATGCGGTGAACGATTCACCCTTACCGGGTGTCAATGTATTTATCGAGGGAACGACGCTGGGTGCAGCTACCGATCTAGAGGGAGAGTATATCATTTTGATGGTGCCGCCTGGAATATACTCGATTAAGGCATCGATGATCGGTTACAAAAATGTACGGTACGAAGATGTCAGAGTATCTGTCGATCTGACGACCAAACTCAATTTCGCCCTGGAGTCCACCATTTTGGAGACCGGGGAGGAAGTGACCATCGTCGCCGAGCGGCCGCTCGTGCAGATGGATTTAACATCGACCAGTTCGGTCGTGGGATCCGATGTGATCAAGAATTTACCCGTAGATCACTTCGATGACGTCGTCAATTTGCAGGCAGGTGTTGTAGAAGGCCATTTCCGCGGCGGCCGCAGCAATGAAGTGATGTACATGATCGATGGCATTCCGGTGAACGATGTCTACACGGGCTCCTATGCGTTTCAAGTAGAGAATAGTGCGATTGCCGAATTGGAGGTCATTAGCGGTACATTTAACGCAGAATACGGACAGGCGATGTCGGGGGTCGTGAATATCGTCACCAAAGAGGGCGGAGATGATTATGAAGGCCAGATATCTACTTACATCGGTGATTACGTCAGCAATAACGACGATATTTTTTGGAATATCGATAAGATTAATCCCACATATAACTTAGAAGCAAGTTTGAGTGGTCCTGTGCCCTACATTAGCGACAAATTTTCGTTTTATGTTAGCGGCCGTTATTTTGATAAAGAGGGTCATCTATACGGTAAGAAAGTCTTCCGTCCGCAAGATCAATCCGATTTTTCCGCCGCGAACATGTCCGATTGGACGATCATGTCGTATGGCAGGATCTTGCCATTCTCACAAGCGACCGCCGATTCGCTCATTAATTCCGCCGAGGCCGAGCCGATGAATCCCGAAGAGCGAATCACGGCACTGGGCAAATTGACCTATCGAATTACTCCTTCCCATAAAATCAATTATGAATTCTTACTGCAGGATCGATTCGAAAAATCTTATGATCATCGTTTCCGATTAAATCCGCTCGGCGACTATAAACGATATACGAACGGTTATAACCATAGCTTGATCTGGACACACATAGTGAGCGAAAGAACGTTTTACACATTAAAACTCAATTATTTCAAAACCAAACACGATCAATATGTTCACGAAGACCCGTATGATGAACGCTATGTTTCTGTCAGGCGACTCCAGGACGCCGGGGCGAATGCGTTTCTTTCGGGGGGCATGCAGATGTGGAATTTTCAGCGCAGCACCACGACCTCCATCGGGAAATTAGATATGACGAGTCAGATGACCAATCATCATCAACTGAAAGCCGGTCTGGAAGCAAAAACGCACAAACTCTGGCTGCATGAATTTGAAGTCGTTCCCGACGGCGTAAACAGAATTAGTCCGATCACCGCGTTCAATAATAATCAATACACTCACTATCCCGAGGAATTCGCGTTCTACGTCCAGGATAAAATGGAATTCGACTATCTGATCGTCAATGCGGGTGTGCGCTTCGATTACTTTGATTCGGACGGAGAAAAAGTGATCGATACGTCGAATCCTGAAGAATCCCCTCGTGAACGCGTGGAAACATCCTCTCAATTCAGTCCGCGTATCGGACTCGCTTATCCTATTACGGACAGGGGGGTTATTCACGTGTCTTACGGACACTTTTTCCAAATACCCAGATTTGATTATCTCTACGTCAACCCCGAATTTGAACTCTATCGATTACAGAGCACGGTTTCGCCTCCGCCGAACAGTCAGTTGAATACGATCGGCAATGCTGAGCTGAAACCCCAAAAAACGGTTATTTATGAGATAGGTCTGCAACAACAGTTGTCAGATGATTTCGCGTTGGATGTGACCACGTATCGTAAGGACATCAGGAACCTGCTGGGAACCGAAGTGTTCCAATTATTTACCGGCGGTTATTACGCACAATATAGAAATCTCGATTATGCAAACGTCAAGGGAGTCACCATTTCACTCGAAAAACGACAGACACAAGGAATTGCAGGAGTAGGTGCTTCGGTCGATTATACGTTTCAGATAGCCAAGGGAAACGCCTCCGATCCGAATGATGCGTTTTTAAACAAAAGCAGCGGACTCGAGACCATCAAACAGATGCGACCGCTCGATTGGGATCGCAGGCATCAGATTAATGCGACTCTGACGCTGGGCAATCCGGGCGATTACAACGTCAGTGTGATCGGCAGATTATCGACGGGCTTCCCGTACACTTCGGTACGTGGTACCGGCGCCTATATTGAGAATAATGCCAGAAAACCTTTGACGTACACCTTCGATTTATATTACTACAAGAATTTTACCTTCGGTAAACTAAATTACACAGGCTTTGTACGCATTTATAATTTGTTCGACCGACTCAATGAGAGGGAGGTTTATTTGGATACCGGCAGGGCGAGCTACTCGCTTACGCCATACGAGTTGAGCTACATTCATCCGCGAGGTTTAAACGAGTTGGAGGATTACTTTGTCCAGCCCGATTTCTATTCGGCTCCTCGTGAGATCCAAATCGGTCTAACCGTAGAGTTTTAATATGTGTAATTAACTTTACATACTTTGAGGACTCATTATGAAATCATTAATAAGCATTTTAAGCATATTGATCATCCTGACAACATGTCACGAGCTGGCCATGGGACAGGCGGTACAGCAACGGGAGCCTGATCCCAATACAGGCGATCTGTCGATGCTGAGAACCGGGATCATGGACGGTAATCGGATCGCGACCCGATTTAAAAACTGGGGAGAGATCGCCGAGCATCCATACAGCCCTTCCTGTGAATGGCCTCAGGGTACCGGACATGAGTACCAGGATGGCGTCGCTCTCATCGTGTCTGTATCGACGTTCGATACCACAGGGAGACGGATCCATCCCATGGAGACGCAGTATCGCGAATTCGTCGATCTGAACCCCGAAGATCCGGCCGAGCTATGGGGTTGGGCTCCGCTGCCCGGATATATCAGCGAAGGATCGACTTCTCCGGCGATGAGCGATGATCCGAAGACCTGGCCGGTGCACTGGCCGGATAAACCTTACTCCTGGGACGGATACTGGAATGGCTGGTTCGGAAAGGGAAAGACCCAGGCGCAATTGGAGACCTATTTTGTGTTTGATGACGATCCGGATGAAGAGTGGGGATTTTTCCCTGATCCGGACGATAAGCAGCGGCGCGGCGTCGGACTGGAAGTGGCTGCCCGCTATTTCCAGTGGTCTCAAGTACTGGCGCGCGATGCGATCTTCGCCCTCTATTTCGTCACCAACGAAGGCAAGACCGATTACGATAGCTCCTACTTCGCGTTCTATACCGATTGGGGGTTGGGTGATCTGCCTGGCGAGGACATGGATAACATGGACGACGCGGGTTCGTATGATCTGGAACTCGATATCGCCTATGCCTGGGATGTTAATAACAAGGGTTTTCGCGGCTGGGATGTCGGCTATGGTGGTTTCGCGTTTCTCGAGAGCCCCGGAATTATTTACGATAACAGGGATAACGACGGTGATGGGCTGCTGAATGAATCCAGGATCAATGACGCCGGTGAGTGGCTGTCTCAGTACCCGTATGGTATTCAGGATGTAGACGCCTTCAGGACTTATTACGGTAAAGAACCAGCACCTCATTGGGCAGGTGATGAGGACGGCGACTGGGAGACGTTCACCGATATCAATATGAACGGGATATGGGATACAGGCGAACCGTTGAACGACGATGTGGGTATGGATGGCATCGGACCCAATGACGAGGGGTATGAAGGCCCGGATGAGGGTGAAGGCGATGGGAGACCGACGATCGGGATCGGAAATCTCCCCGGGGAACCGAACTTCGGTAAGACGGATAAGGATGAATCGGATCAGATCGGTCTGACAGGATTCGAAATTTTCCCGGTTCATTATTACGAGTTGACAAACGAAAAACAAAATTGGGATGTATTTCGTCAGTCGAGAAATCCAAATGATGATCCGCCCAGTCCCGTTGTCGGAGGTAATTTAGGTATGTTCTTCGCCTCAGGTCCTTTCAAGCTGGAAGCAGGACAGACGGAAAATTATTCCATGGCATTGCTGTTTGCCGATGATCTGGAGACGCTGGCCAGACGTAAACGTACGGTGCAGAACATCTATAACAATGACTATCGGTTCGCTATACCCCCCAATAAACCGACGCTCACGGCGACGCCGGGGGATGGTAAAGTAACACTGCGCTGGGACGATCACGCGGAAAAGTCGTGGGATCCTTTCTTGCAGGAGTACGACTTCGAAGGCTATCAAATCTACCGATCGACAGAGGCAAAGTTCCGTGAGGCGCTCACGATTACCAATGCCTATGGCGATGAGTTCTACTATCTGCCGATGTCGCTTGACGGCAGACTCGCCCAATTTGATCTGGTCAACGAATATCAGGGACTGCATCCGGTGGATGAAGAGGGCATCAAATTTAACATCGGCAATAATACGGGATTAAGGCATGTGTATATCGATACGACGGTTCAGAACGGACAGACCTATTTTTACGCGGTCGTTTCCTATGATCACGGTAAAATCGATACGACAGAGAGCGGCATCGAAGGGCTGACACCGATGTGGTGTACCAGCAATATTGAAGTCGACGCCGCCGGGAATTACGTCCCTGATATCAACTGCGCTATCGTGACGCCCAATCCCTACGCGGCGGGTTACGTGGCACCGAAGCTCAATACCGATAAATACGATGAAGCCAATAACATTCAGAAGATTGGTCCCGCCACGGGGAATATGGCGATCTATTTCGTCGAGGATGATTCGATCAAGGACGGTCATACCTATGAAGTCATATTTCGTGACACGTCTAAGTTCCATTATGAGGGCGCTGTGTTTTTTACTGTTTTTGATTCTACAGATAGTATTATCGTACTGCCGGAGCAGCAGCTTTCCGAGCGGGTGGAGACGAATATTTTCAACGGATTGGTGCTCGAACTCAATAATGAACCAGGTGTCAAAATCAATTACGATCGAACCGGCTGGTTGCAGGGGAGGAGCACTTATCGTACGAATGTCGATTTCGATCCCGCGTTCTCCAGCGAGCTTAATCCTGCGTTCAATGTAAGCGTTCCCTATCCGGCCGATTTTTCGATACGATTTTCGGATACGGTGATCGACACCTCGGATAAAGGGCTGGGATTCCAACAGATTCCGGTGAAGTTTAGCGTGTGGAACGTGACGGAGAACACGCCGGCGAATTTTTTCTTCAAAGATGTCGTTCCTGACTGCACGCTCACGCCCGATACAACAGAATCGATATTAATCTACATTCCTAATCCCGAAGTCAAGTTCATTAGACTGAATACCACGTGGCGAATCAAATTCCTCAGCGACACGCTCAATGTGCAGCAGCCACCGCAACCGGGCGATATTTTTTATATCAGCACGACGAAACCGTTCCGCTCCGGCGATACGCTGCGTTTTGCGGTCGAGGGTGTAAAATATAACACAACCAGGGCGAAATCGGATCTGGATGATATCTACGTCGTCCCCAATCCCTACGTGGCGGTTACCTCCTGGGAGCGCAAGAATCCGTTCCTCAAAGGGAGAGGTGAACGGAAAATATGGTTCGTGAATTTGCCAGACAAGTGTACAATTCGTATCTACACCGTGCGCGGTTATCTCGTCGATACCATCGAATATGACGGACAGCAGTACCACAGTCCGGAATACGATCCGGGGACCGGTTACACCGGAACTCCGATTGGTGCAGTGCCCTGGAACATGATCTCGAAAGATGGCATGGATATCGCTTATGGCATCTACATCTATCATGTGGACGTCCCCAACGTTGGGGAAAAGATCGGCAAGTTTGCTATCATTAAATGAGTACATTTTAAATGAAACGATGATTAAGAGGAATGATTATGAATAATGTCTGTGTTTCCAGATTATCGTTCGATTGGGCAAACTTGCTCAAACCTATCGTATCGCAACTGTTTCTGCTGTCGCTGATGATTCCTTGTTATACATTCGCGCAGCAGGTAGATATCAGCCGTATCGAACGGATGCCCAACAGACCCGCTCCCTATGAGATGAGGAATTGGAAGCAGGTGGCGCTTGGCTATGATTCACTGGTCTTTAATTTTGATCTGACGGGTGAATACCTCCCTTTGATTCGGTGGAATACGGCGCCTGTCAATTATCCCGAACACAACAGTTTTACACTTCATACGGCCGTCGGTACAAATGATCCCGCTGTGGGTGAGGCGATAAACGTATTACCCGCCGTTATCAGTGCGTCGCTGGTGGGTATCGATAAGAGTGATCAGAACGGTGTAAACTGGGTGCTCATGTGCGAAGAATTTTTCAACAATAGGCTTCGGGAGAATGTGTACCTGAATAATCCCGATGGTAAGAGTGGTAGCGACTGGTGGTACGACACCATGCCGAATATATTTTTCTATCAATTGTACGATTTGTATCCGGGTACCGGAGATTTTGATTATCAATTTTGCATGGTCGCGGATCGATGGCTGGAGGCTGTCACGAAGATGGGTGGCAGTACAGCCCCGTGGAAGAAACCGTACATGAATTATCGTGCCTGGTCGCTGTCGACGATGACCCCGCTGTCTGAAGGCGTGAAACAACCAGAGGCTGCAGGTGCTATTGGATGGCTTCTCTATAACGCCTATATAGTGACCGGCGAAGAAAAATACCGGATCGGTGCCGAATGGTGTCTGGAGTTCCTGAACGAATGGGCGAAGAATCCGTCATACGAGCTACAGCTTCCATACGGCGTCTACGCCGCCGCGCGAATGAACGCCGAGATCGGGACGAATTACGATATCGAGAAGATGATCAACTGGTGTTTCGACACCAGGGATAACATACGCGATTGGGGGGCGACGCTGGGTAACTGGAATGGATACGATTGTTACGGCCTGATCGGTGAGGCGAGATATACGGGTTACGCCTTTATTATGAACGGATTCGAACACGCAGGTGCCCTGGTTCCGCTCGTGAGATATGATGAACGTTTCGCGCGCGCCATCGGAAAATGGATGTTGAACCTGGCTCAGGCCAGCCGGTACTTTTATCCCAACTATCTGCCCGATGACCATCAGGACAGTGATGAGTGGGCGCATGTGTACGATCCCGACTCATACATCGCACATGAAGCGATGCGTCAATATGCATTGAATAGCGGGACCAGTCCGTATGCGACCGGCGATTTTATTAGGGAGGGATGGGGACATACCAACCTCGTCCTTTACGGTTCCTCACATGTGGGTATTTTCGGTGGGATTATCGATACAACGAATGTGGAGATGATCCTTAAGCTGAATGTCAACCGCACGGATTATTTCCAGGATACGTCGCTGCCATCATTTCTATATTTCAATCCGTATGATGAAGTCAAAACGGTGCAGATTGATGTAGGCGATCAATCAATTGATCTTTACGATGTCGTGAGTCATGCGTTTCTGGCTACAGGTGCTACCGGAGAGGCTGAATTCGATATCCCGGCAGATGCAGTGATGTTATTGGTGTTAGTACCTTCCGATGCAGTCATGACGTACGATGGAACGATGTTGTTAGCCAATGGAAAAGTGGTCGATTACCATGCGGATCAAAATGTCTCGAATCACCCGCCACGCATCAAGTCGCTTGCACCTGCCCTCTCGCCTGTCTTAATCAATAGCGAGACTCAAATATACTGTACCGCTGAGGATGCAGATGGTGATACGCTGTCGTATCTATGGACGGCTTCGGGTGGCAGTATTCAGGGGGAAGGTGATATCGTGTCATGGCTTGCGCCTGCGGAGGCTGGCGTCTACGAAATAAAGTGCGCGGTGACCGATTCTCGGGGTATCGATGTGGCTGATTCAGCAAGCGCCTCCGTGTCGATTTCAGTCCTCGAATACATTAACCATCCTCCGGAGATCACGGCGTTACGAGCGAGCAAAAATAAGGCGTACACGGGTGAAACGATTGTTTTGAACTGTACTGCCAACGATACGGATGGAGACGAACTAACTTACCTCTGGCATGCTAGCCAGGGTACATTAGAGAGTGATGGTTCGGTAGCCAACTGGATCTGTCCGATGGTACAGGATTACTACATGATCCGATGTACGGTTCAAGATACGCATGGCGCGCAGGCCAGTGACAGTCTGGGCATAGTTGTGCTTGATCCATCGTCTATCGAATACGGTGTTCCGATCGCACATTATCCGTTCAATGGTAACGCGCATGATGAAAGCGGATTCGGCCATCATGGTACTATATTCGGTCCTGTCCCCATAGAAGATCGATTGGGTAACGCTGATGCTGCTTATTATTTCGATGGTTTCGATGACTTCATCAAGGTGCGGAATACGGATATTCTCAATTGTGAGAATGAGATCAGCGTCTGTCTGTGGTTGAATGTGGAAGAATTTTTCAGCAATGAGATGTATCCGATATCTCACGGAAATTGGGAGAACAGGTGGAAAATTTCGATCAATCCCGATGATCATCGAGTGCGGTGGACGGTTAAGACCGATGCCGGAATAAAAGACATGGATTCGAAGTTGCAGTTATCAAAGGACAGGTTCTATTTTCTGGTAACGATGTATGATGGAGCCCACATGAAGATTTATGTGGACGGTATACTTGACAATACGGTTGATTTCAACGGTTCGATATTAACTACGGACATCGATTTGACCATCGGACGAGTGCTTCCGACGAATACGTGCTGTAATTTTAAGGGAATTCTCGATGAGGTAAGAATTTACAGCTATGCGCTATCGGAAGAGGAATTGATGAACTTGTATGACATGGGAATCGGAGTGACGGACAAGGTGGCTGATGAGGGTTATTATCAATTCAGCCTGCGACAGAATTATCCTAATCCGTTCAACCTGGAGACAAGGATTCAATTTTCTCTGCAACGGCCTGAAAAGGTGAACATTATGATTTACGATATCCTGGGCAGGCGAGTGAAGCAGTTACTGGATACGTCAAAATCTGCGGGTATTCACTCGATCAACTGGGATGGCAGAAACGATGACGGTATTGAGCTTGCAACTGGTATCTATGTGTGCAGCATACGTGCCGGTGAGTTTAAAGACACAATCAAGCTTTTGTTGTTAAAATAAAGGTATGAACGCAATTATTTTCTATAAAGGGAGAATGCTATGAAGCGCAGAGTATTAGGCATTTCAATCCTGCTGGTGTTTATAACCGTTGCGACTGTGCAGGCACAGTTTGTATCGGACGTGACGAAGGTCGCCATAACCGCGGCACCATTTTTAGAGATCGGTGTGGGCGCGCGGGCGATGGGCATGGGTGGTGCTTATGTCGCGAATGCGGATGAATCGAGCGCATTGTACTGGAATCCCGGCGGAATAGCCCGGATCGCGAATCCCGAGGGGATTTTCGTTCACATGAACTGGATCGCTGATATTAGTTTCGATTATATCGGATTCGTCTTGCCGGCCGGCAGAATCGGATCCTTCGGACTCAGTATCACCTCATTAAGCATGGATGATATGATGGTGAGGACAGAGGATAGACCGCAGGGTACGGGTGAGTATTTCAAATCGGGAAGCATGGCGCTCGGTTTGACCTACGCGTTGAATTTGACGGATCGCTTTTCGATCGGATTCAGCGGGAAATATATCCGCGAAGAGATTTGGAATGAATCGGCTCAGGGAATGGCGATCGATATCGGGACGCTGTTCACGACCGGTTTCCATGGCATGCGGATCGGTGCATCACTGACTAATTTCGGAACCGATTTGCGGATGAGTGGAGAGGATCTGGTGAGGTATCACGACATCGATGGTCAGAAATTGGGGAATAATGATGAGATCTATGCCGAGCTCAAGACGGATTCCTGGCCCATGCCACTCAATTTTCAGGTGGGCATCGCAATGGAGCTGATCGAGAACGATATACACCGGATTACCTTTGCCCTGGACGCGATACAACCGACAGATAATAAAGAGAGCCTAAATCTCGGCATCGAGTACGGCTTGAGAAAATGGTTGTTCCTCCGGGCAGGGTATCGAAGTTTATTCCTCGAGGATAATGAAGAAGGTCTGACTGCCGGTGCCGGGGCGAATTTGGGATTTTTCTACAATCTGCCGTTCCGTTTCGATTACGCCTACGCGGATTTCGGACGTTTGGAAAGCATACACTGTTTCACGATAGCGCTCGAATTGTAAAGAGATATCGCGAATCCAACTGAGGGAACAACTTCATGCGTAACTTATTGTTGTACCTTTTGATCGGTACGGGGATATTTATCTCCTGTTCGGGTGATCGTGATCCGTCGGATACGGATCGAATCCAATTGGTGTACTGGTCGGCGAATAATCAGTACGAGATGAATCTCGCTGAACTCGTCGTGAAGGAGTGGAATCAGCAGCATCCGAATATGCAGGTTAAGCATCAGCCAATTCCGGAAGGGCGATCGAGTGAAGAGGTGGTATTGTCCGCTATCGTGGGCAAAACGACACCTGATGTTTATTCGAATATGTGGCCAGGTGACGTTGCTCTGTACACAAGGGCTAATGCATTATTGGAATTCGATCGTTTTGCCGATTTCGATTCACTGGCAGGGGCAAGGTTTGATGATGAAAAGCTGGCTGAGGCTACATTCGGTGACGGGCATGTTTATCAAATTTTCTGGAAAACGAATCCGATAATGATGATCTATAATGTGAACATGCTGAAGGAAGCGGGGTTTGATAAACCGCCGAAAACTTACGACGAGTACATCGAGTTAGGCGAGCGCATATCCAGGGATACAGACGGGGACGGATATATCGACAGATGGGTCGGCATCACTCAGATTCTGGTGACCTGGTGGCAGCGATTCTTCGACTATTATACGCTCTATATTGCAGCCACACAGGGTAATACATTTTTGAAGGATGGAGATGTCGCCTTCGAGAATGAAAGTTCAGTCAAGGTATTTCGCTTCCTGCAGACTCTTTTCGATCGCAATTATTTCCCCAGAGAACGCATGGACGCGCGAGCCGATGTATTTCTTCACAGTATCGTGGCGACACGTTTTACAGGGCCCTGGGAGATCACGCATGCCGAGAAGTTAAAGCCAGAGGGTTTTGAGTATGATTTCGCCCCGGTTCCTCGTCCCGATGCAGAAGGCCCTGATTACACCTACGGTGATTATAAGAGCATCATCATCTTTAAAAATACCAATTATCCTGAAGAGGCTTGGCAGTTCGTGAAATTTCTGATTTCGAAACAAAACGATCTACGTTTGTTAGAGATGACGAATCAAATTCCGATGCGGAAAAAATTACTGTCGGATAGCTTGTTTCAGGACTATTTTACTGCAAACCCGATGATGGTGAGATTTGCTAAACAGGCGGAGAATGTTCGTGGTGTCGATTATTCACCGGTGTTGAGAGAGATATTCGAAGCAATTTCTCAGGAGTTTGAGATCTGTGTGATCTATGGGAAGAAGAGCCCAGAGCAGGCTGTAAAAGATGCTGCACAACGGGTACGGCTCGTGAAGGAATAAATGGGATGAAAAAATTATGACAACGAAGAGGGACAAAATAGGCTATCTTTTCGTTACGCCTTATGTGGTTCATTTCTGCGTATTCATCGCCTTTCCGCTGGTGTTTTCATTGATACTTGTATTTCATCGGTGGGATATCATCTCACCGATGGAATGGATCGGTCTGGGGAATTTTTTGCGACTTTCGAGCGATTTGCTCTTCTTTAAATCGATAGCCAATACACTGGTCTTTTTGATCATCCATATACCGTTACAGATAAGCGTCGCCCTTTTTCTGGCCGAATTTTTGAATCAAAATATCAGGTTCCGCGGTTTCTTCAGGGCCAGCTACTTCTTACCCGTGGTCGTGTCCGGGGTAGTCATAACAATACTCTGGCAGCAGTTATATGCTCAGGATACAGGAATCTTGAATTCGCTGCTCGCAAGGCTTGGATTGATGAAACTTCCGTGGTTAACCGACACCCGTTTTGCCATGCCTTCTATCGCGATCATGGCGACCTGGAAGAACGTTGGATTGTACATCGTCCTTTTCCTGGTGGGATTGCAGAGTATCCCCAAACATATGTACGAGGCGGCCGACATAGAGGGAGCGTCACATTGGGCCAAGTTCAGGTATATCACATTACCGATGATCAATCCTACGATGATTATGGTGGTCATTCTGTCCACCATCGGCGGATTTTCATTGTTCATCGAGCCGTATATCATGACCGATGGAGGCCCCATGAACAGCACATTGTCGTCGGTTCTCTACATCTATAAGCAGGCGTTCTCGTTCTATCATATGGGGTACGCAGCGACGCTCGGATTTTTCTTTGCTTTGATCGTGTTCGCCGTGGTTCTGATACAGAAAAAGATCATAGAGCAAGAATCGATTTACTAGCAACGGATGGACTGATATGAAAAAAATAATCGTATATCTGATGTTGATTTTCTGGATGGTCATCTTTATCTATCCGTTCTTATGGATGCTATCGGCTACCGTTCGCCCTGAGGCTGAGATCGGCGGCTTTGGATTGATACCGTCGCGACTCACGCTGGAAAGCTATGTCGGAGTGTTCGAAAAGGTTCCGATAGTTAGAGCCTTGTTGAATAGCCTGTTCGTCTCCACCATGGTCACAGCGGGAGTCATCGTCTCCGGTTCCATGATCGGTTATGCTCTGGCCAGACTGCGGTTTAGAGGACGAAATCTTATCTTTGCTGTCATTATATTCACGATGACGCTTCCCTTCCAGATTACGCTGATCCCGCAATATATTTTAATGGTCAAATTTCAATGGATCGAGACTTTTTTGGCGTTGATCATACCGGCGATGGTGAACGCCTTCGCGATCATTCTATTTCGGCAGCATTTTTTATCAATTCCACAGGATCTTATCGATGCAGCACGCATTGATGGCTGTAACGAATTTCGAATTCTGTTTCGTATCATCTGGCCGCTGTCCGTCCCCGCCATCATCACAGTCGCTATCATCACGTTCATGACGGTATGGAATGACGTACTCTGGCCGCTGATCGTGATCCATGAACGGGACATGATGACATTGCCACAACTGGTCACCATATTCGTGGTAGGCGGGCAGGCAGAGGGACTGATGGGGGTGAAGCTGGCGGCAGCCACATTGTTGGCATTTCCGATTGTGATCGCATACAGTATTTTTCAGCGATATTTCATCGAGAGTATGGCGACCTCAGGTCTCAAAGGCTGATTTTCTGTCTGTTCATGAAAGTAATTATTTAGTTTAATTGTTGTTTAGAGATTTGATGAGGGAAATTTGTGATGAATAGGAACTATTTAATCTTTCTGGTGGTAATGACATGCATGGTGTGCGTCCGTTGTGGCGGCGATGATAGAGGCGATTTTATAGAAGGAATCGTAAACTTTTCTCATCTTGAGCATCTGACCGAACTGGTCACGGATGATGCTGGCGACTTTGCGATCGTTCATATTTACGCGGAGCATCCGTCGTATGAATGGGTAGATGCGGAAGGGGAGGGGGTTGCTTGCGTCGATGACGTGGCTCGAGCGATCGTCGTCTATCTCATGCATTATGAAGCCACACGTGATAGCCTCTACCTGGCCAGCGTGAGACCATTGTTCAATTTTCTGTTAATGATGCAATGTGAAGACGGGGAATTTTATAACTTTCTTGACCAGGGGTATGAAATAAACAGAAACGGCATAACGAGTCGTAAGTCGTTTAATTTCTGGGCAGTGAGAGCGTATTGGGCTCTGGCCTGTGGATGCAGAATATTCAGTGAAATCGATAATGATTATACGAACCTGCTCGAAAAGGCGTTTTTACGCTGTAAGGTGCCTTTATCGAGAAGACTGGAGAATTATCATCGGTACACGATGCTGCATGACCGTCGCTATCCGGTTTGGTTAGTTAGCGAGTACGGCTCAGATGCTTCGGCGGTTATGATTTTAGCGATATATGAGTATCTCGGATTCAGAGCGGATTCAGAGCTTGAAAATTTTGCGGATCAGTTGGCGGACGGAATTTGCGAAATGCAGGTTGTTCATGAATCCATTCATTCAGGCGCGTTTT
>JAFGOE010000060.1 GCA_016926625.1 Candidatus Zhuqueibacterota bacterium | reverse complement strand
TATTATTTTATAGATGTTCATCAGGCAATCACGCAACAAAAAATCATTGATCTATAATTTTTTTTTTCTTATATTATAAGGATGTTTTAATATTGCTCTTAAATACAAATAAAGCCGGAGTAGAAAATGGACTTTACTACCTCAAAAAATGATTTTTATAAAGGTCTTCAAAAGGTCATTGGTGTAATTCCATCGAAGACGACGATTCCAATATTGGAAAATATTCTATTGGAATTGAACGAAAATACGCTTCAATTGACCGGAACTGATCTGGAAATATGTGTTTCTACTGAGTTGAAGGTGAATGGTGTACAGAATGGGTCATGTACCGTGCCAGCGAAATCATTGAATGATATATTAAGAGAGCTGCCAGACGTTCCTCTTAAATTAACCCTTGATGAAGAGGGTAAGCTGCACCTGAAAACCGAGAAGGGTTTCTATAAGTTGATGAGTCAACCGAAAGAAGAATTTCCCAGCATCGTCGTCGAGGAGAGCGAGGGCGATATGGAAATCGATAACAACTTTCTCTCACGTATGATCGATAAAACAGTGTTTGCCGTTTCACACGATGAATTAAGACCCACTCTGATGGGGGTCTATTTTCAATTAAATGAAAATGAATTTCGATGTGTGGCCACCGATGGACATCGATTGGTAAGAATTGCAAACACAGCATTTCGAGCGTCGGAATTTCAAAAGAGTGTGATCGTACCGACAAAGGCCCTTAATCTGATATCGAAAAATTTAGAGAGTCCTTCTGAAAAAGAGGATAGTAAAGTCAAATTTTCCATTGGTGAAAATCATGTGATTTTCCGCATGACAGACACCTACGTTTACTCTAAGGTGATCGAGGGACAATATCCAAAATATGAAAACGTCATTCCCAATAATAACGATAAAAAGTTGGTCGTAAATAAAGATGAACTGGCCTCGTCGGTGAAACGTGTGTCTATATTTTCGAATATTATCACCCATCAGATCAAATGTAGTGTGGAAGAAAATAGCGTCCGTATATCATCTGAAGATATTGAATATGGCGGAGAAGGAAACGAAGTGATTTCTGCTAAATATAATGACGAGCCTTTGGACATTGGATACAATGCAAATTATATTCTCGATATGCTGAAGCATATGGACACTGAAGAAATACAATTTTTACTAAAAGATTCTGTCAGTGCCGCTATTATTTATCCGATTGCTCAGCGGCCGAATGAAGATCTGATGATGCTCATCATGCCGATTCGACTTAATGATTAATTATTCAGTGAAGAATTTGGCCCTAAAATGATTTTATCATCTGTTGAACTTAACAATTTTAGAAATTATGAAAGAGAAATTTTTGAATTTGATAGCTCGAGAAATGTAATATTAGGTAAAAATGCACAGGGTAAATCGAATCTTCTGGAGGCTATCTATCTTCTATGTTTAACCCGATCTTTTCGAACGAGAAAAGAAAGAGAAACAATAAAATTTAATAAAACATTTGCCTCTATTGCCGGCAAATTTGTTCTTGACAACGGGCAAGAAAAAAACATAGTATACTATTTTACTCCTGATAAAGGGAAGCAGGTCAGCGTAAATCGCAAAAGGGTGGAGAAACTATCCGAAATCATCGGCAATTTTCCTGTTGTAATTTCTTCTCCGGAAGCTTATAATTTAACCTCTGGTGCCCCGGCGGATCGCAGAAAATTTTTAGATATTCTGCTGTCTCAAATTAGTAACCAATACATTCTCAATCTTCAGGAATATAATAAGATCATTAAACAACGGAACGCTATTCTAAATAAATATAGTCACAACAGATCGAAAATCATTTCATTGATTCAACCATGGGATGAATACCTGATAGAGAAAGGATCCTGGTTAATTCGATTCAGAGATTCTTTTCTCAAAACATTCAATGTTAAGCTGAGAGACGTTCATTCGATGATATCAGTTCCGGATGAAACGATAAAACTTACATATCAGTCCACTGTCGATTTCGAAAACAGCGACGATGTGAAACCGAATTTCAGAAAAAAATTGGAAGCGATGAAAAAAATAGAGATCGAACAGGGGAATACGATCATCGGACCTCATCGGGATGATATCCTGTTTTTTATCAACGATAAAGAGTTGAGAAAATATGGATCGCGCGGACAACATAAGACGGTCTTGATCGCTATCATGATCTCTGAATTTCAATTGATCATAGAGAAAATACACGAGACACCGATTATTCTGATCGATGATCTATTTTCAGAGATTGATCACACCCGGGAAGATAAGATATTGTCGTACATCTTGGATCTGGGACAAAATTTTATTAGTACAACGCTCGACTATCATGAAGCACTGGCATTTTTCAATAAAAAAAGAGCACATCTGTTTGAATTGAACAATGGGATGATTTTTCGAAATGAAAAAATTTAAATCTCTCGCGGAAAATTTAAATCAAGTCGTGAAAAAGTATGGCCTCGAAGAATATATTCTTGAAGGGGACATTATCAACAAATGGAATGAAATCGTAGGACCTAAGGTAGCCCGTAACACTCAGGTTAAACGGATTGAGAACGGTGTTCTCGTGGTAAAAGTTAAAAATGATGTATGGCGAAATGAATTGACTTTCTATAAAATAGATCTGATCAAGAAGATTAATGAAATGTTGGGTAATCAGATGATAAAAGACATACGTTGGATCTGAAAAGCTGAGACCCATCAGATCGACATTTCAAGCGAATAATATAGTAAGCTATTGAAATTTAGTTAATAAGAGGCATTGTAAATGAACGAAAAAAACGGAACAAACATCGGAACGAACGAAGATAAATATGATGCCAGTCAAATTACGGTTTTAAAAGGACTCGAAGCCGTACGCAAAAGACCAGCAATGTATATCGGGGATGTTTCCATTCGTGGATTACATCATCTAGTCTATGAAGTCGTCGATAATAGTATCGACGAAGCGTTGTCCGGAGCGTGCGACAAGATAGAGATCATCGTCCATGAAGATAATTCGGTCACTGTGATCGATAACGGTAGAGGAATACCAGTGGACATGCATCCGACGCAAAAAAAATCCGCATTAGAAGTGGTTATGACTGTATTACATGCTGGTGGAAAATTCGATAAGAAATCGTACAAAGTATCCGGTGGATTACACGGTGTGGGTGTGTCTGTGGTCAATGCATTGTCCGAATGGTGTGAAGTGGAAGTGTACCGCGAAAACAAAATATATTTTCAAAAATATAGTCGAGGCGTTCCCCATGAAGACGTGAAAATTATCGGTACGACTAAGAAAAGAGGTACGAAGACGACATTTCTTCCTGATACCGAGGTGTTTAAGAAAATAAACTTCATCTATCAGATCCTGTGTGAACGTCTCAGAGAACTCGCTTTCTTGAATCAAGACTTGCTAATTTCAATCAAGGATGAGAGAAATAACCAGGAAGATAAATTTCAATATAAGGGTGGTTTAATCGCCTTTGTCAAATATCTTGATCAAAGCAGAGATTCAATACAAAAAAAACCCATCTATATAAGCGGTGAGAAAGAAGGAGTTCCTGTTGAAGTAGCTTTCCAATATAACACAGGATATAATGAAAATATTTTTTCGTATGTGAATAATATACATACCATCGAAGGTGGCGCACATCTGGTGGGCTTTAAATCGGCTTTGACGAGAACGCTGAATAATTACGCACTGAAAAATAATTTGTTGAAAAATTTAGATTCAAACCTCTCGGGTGAGGATGTACGCGAAGGCTTGACGGCTATCATCAGTCTTAAACATACTGAACCCCAATTCGAGGGACAGACCAAGACCAAGCTCGGCAACAGTGAGGTAAAAGGAATCGTAGAGACTATCGTCGGTGATGCACTATCCAATTTCCTGGAGGAACATCCTGCGACCGGAAAAGCCATCATCGAAAAATGTTTGACTGCAGCTCGTTCTCGAGAAGCGGCTCGCAAAGCCCGCGAAATCACGAGAAGAAAAGGTCTGTTGAACGGAGCCGGATTACCCGGTAAATTAGCCGATTGTTCGATCAGGACAGCGGATGGAACCGAACTGTATCTGGTTGAGGGAGATTCTGCGGGTGGATCTGCAAAACAAGGACGGGACAGAAGGTTTCAAGCCATATTACCTCTAAAGGGTAAAATTTTAAACGTCGAGAAGGCACGATTAGATAAAATACTGTCAAACGATGAAATAAAAACTCTCATAACCGCTTTGGGAACTGGTATCGGTTCAGATGATTTTGATGCGCTCAAATTACGATATGGTAAAGTTATCATCATGACTGATGCCGATGTGGATGGAGCTCATATCAGAACGCTGCTACTCACATTCTTTTTCAGATATATGAAAGAACTCATCGAACGAGGACATATCTATATTGCGCAACCACCGCTCTATCGAATTTCCAGAGGAAAAACTGAACATTATGTTTACGATGATGAAGAGAGAGAGTCCTTACTCAAATCGTTTGGAAAAAATAATGTCAATATTCAGCGCTATAAAGGTCTCGGCGAAATGAATCCGGAGCAGCTCTGGAAAACGACGATGGATCCTGAGAACAGAACTTTGCTGCAGGTCACGATCGAAGAGGCCTTCGAAGCAGATTTAATCTTCTCAACTCTCATGGGCGATAAGGTTGAACCACGAAGAAAATTTATTGAAAAAAATGCTAAATATGTTCGAAATTTAGATATATAACGACTATTAAACGGAAACTACCAGAATGGAAATACAACGAGAAAGAATATCACCTGTCTTTATTGAAGAGGAAATGAAAAATTCGTACATCGATTATTCGATGTCGGTCATCGTCGCACGCGCTCTTCCTGATGTGCGCGACGGAATGAAACCAGTTCATCGCAGAGTGCTTTATGGTATGCACGGACTCGGATTACGCCCCAACAGTCCATATAAAAAATCAGCACGAATCGTGGGAGAAGTATTGGGTAAGTACCATCCTCATGGCGATTCCGCTGTGTACGATACTATGGTACGCCTGGCGCAGGATTTTTCCTTGCGCTACCCGCTCGTGGATGGACAGGGAAACTTCGGCTCAATCGACGGCGATTCCGCTGCTGCTATGCGTTACACCGAGGCGCGTCTCGCTCCGATTGCTGATGACATACTTCGGGATCTGGAGAAAGAGACAGTCAATTTCGTCCCCAATTTTGATGAGTCATTGACAGAACCATCCGTTCTACCTTCTCTTATACCCAATCTACTGATCAACGGCTCTTCGGGTATCGCCGTGGGTATGGCGACTAATATTCCTCCCCATAACCTCAATGAAGTCGTCGATGCTTTAACTCATTTAATTGACTTCCCAGATTCAGGTATCGAGGACATTATGAAGTATATTAAAGGTCCTGATTTTCCGACGGGTGCCATCATTTACGGTGAAGAAGGAATCGATGAGGCGTATAAATCGGGACGGGGAAGGATTGTGCTCAGGGCCAGGGCGAATATCGAGACACTTCGTAACGGCAGAAATAATATTATTATTTCAGAGGTCCCTTTTCAGGTCAATAAATCGAATTTAATCAGCAAGATTGCTGATCTGGTAAATGCGAAGAAAATTGAAGGCATCAGCGAAGTGCGAGATGAATCAGATAAAGATGGACTCAGAATCGTCCTCGAATTGAAACGTGATGCTCAGGAGAAAGTGGTCTTGAATCAGCTTTTCAAGCACACACAAATGCAAGTGACGTTCGGTGTGATATTGCTGGCATTGGTCAACGGTGTTCCCAGGATATTAAACCTGAAACAGATACTGCAACATTTCATCGATTTCAGACATGAGATCATCATCAAACGAACCCAGTTTGATCTTGATAAAGCTGAGAAACGTGCCCATATCCTGGAAGGATTGAAGATCGCTCTGGATCATATCGATGAGATTATCGCTCTGATACGCAAATCACGCAACGTCGAGACAGCCAAAACGAATTTAATGAAACAATTTAAATTGACCGATATTCAGGCTCAGGCCATCCTGGATATGCGATTGCAGAGACTAACCGGACTGGAACGAAAAAAAATAGAAGATGAATATCTTGAAAAAATAAAGTTGATCGCTTTGTTAACTTCCATCTTGAATAGTAAATCTAAGCGTATGCAGATCGTTAAGGAGGAACTGCTTACACTTAAAGAAAAATATGGTGATGAACGGCGAACCGAAATAATTAAAAGCGTTGAGGATTTTTCGATTGAAGACATCATCGCAGAAGAAGACATGGTCATCACGATATCTCATTCCGGATTTATAAAACGATTTCCAGTCTCAGGCTATAGGAGACAGAACAGAGGAGGAATGGGTTCTTCCGGTGCTTCGATGAGAGAAGAAGACTTTATCGAGCATCTGTTCATAGCGTCCACACATCATTATATATTATTTTTTACGAATAAAGGAAGATGCTATTGGTTGAAAGTCTATGAAATTCCCCAGTCAGGAAAAGGATCAAAAGGACGGTCGATCGTTAATCTGATAGAACTAGAAAAAGGTGAAAAGATAGCTGCGTTTATCAATGTCAAAGATTTTGACAATGATCATTACATCGTCATGGCGACTGAAAAAGGATTGGTGAAGAAGACAATCCTTTCCGCATACGGTAACCCAAGAAAAGGGGGAATCAATGCCATTAATATTCGTCCTGATGATCACCTGATCGAAGCGAAACTTACCGATGGCTCTCACGAAATCGTGTTAGCAACGTCTTTCGGAAAGGCGATTCGATTTCATGAGACAGAGGTCAGAGACATGGGACGATCTGCTACTGGTGTAATAGGAATCAACCTCGATAAAGGCGATAAAGTCATTGGGATGGTGACGGTTCGTAAAGGTAGCACTTTGTTAGTCGTCTCGGATAAAGGATACGGAAAACGCACCCCGATCGAAGAATATCGTATCACCCGGCGTGGTGGTAAGGGAATCGTGACGATGAAGACCAATGATCGCGTCGGAAAATTGATTTCGATTAAAGAGGTCACCGACGATAACGATGTCATGATTATCACGACCAAAGGAATCGTACTCAGACAGCAGGTTAATAAACTCAGGAAAATAGGGAGAGCCACCCAGGGAGTGCGACTGATAAAGTTACAACCCGAAGATATTATCGCAGACGTTGCCAGAATCATCAGAGACAATGATAGCGACGATGATAGCGAAGACTTCAGTGAATAGTTATCATCCAATTCGATGAACTTTGCGTCATGATTTGAACACAGCAGGGACACAACACATGGATCAGACAACTGTTGAAAATCAAAAACTTCTTCTTGTAGCGACATTACAAGATAGAATAATGAAGGGTAAAAATACGATTATCTTTAAGGAATTGATGGATGAACAATTACCACAATTCCTTAAAAACTATCTGACAAATCGTGTTCAGAAAATTTATAATACGGAGGAACCATTTCAAACTAAAAACTCCAAGAGATACGATCTGAATTATCATCGCATTGAGGAGTTAAGACTTGAATTTAAACGCGCATTTGAAGAAGCGACGCTATTTACCAAGGAGGAGATGGAGGAGATCATATCCCGAACCATAAGCCTGCAATGGGATCTTTTAACCTCTCCCGCAGTCACCTTAAAGAAAATTTTTTTCCAGCACCGAACCGAACTTACGCAGACCGAGGTGCTACGGATATTAGAGGCATTAGATGATGAGCGGATCTTCATTAAAAACCTGATTAAAAATATTCGACACTACGATCAATATCATATTTTATCAGATGACTTCTCTCTAATTGTCGTTTCCACAATGGAAGAATCATACTCCCGTGATTTTTCAGATACTCTTCTCTCCGACCTGCAGGCGTTATTAAATTTCTTCAATTGTGTCGATGCGAGTCATTCAAATCAACTGCATAAAAACATCGTCAAATTGATGCTGGAAAAAAGAAATTTGGAACATCTTTACGATATGATTATTACAACAGATGATTCCTGTGATGTGTATGAATTATCTGTGCTTGGTTCTCGCTTGTCTGAATTAAATCTATTCGGTAGCGAGAATGAATATCTGAATCATGGTCGCGAAGACCATAGTAAAGATTCCATCTCCTTCCACACGGACGATAAGGCATATGCGCTATCATCTGAAACCCCCGATGCGACAGGTTTACCCGGAGAAGCACAGTTACACCAGTTTCAGGAGAAGTCAGACACGCATCACCCTATTATTATGGATTGTAAGGACCCTCAAGATTTTATCATTGATCGAAGCATGATCGAGCATCAGCCAGATATTCCTCTGGTGTCGTTGAATTCCTTGTTCGATGATAAAAGTAAACGAATGATACAAAAGAAGATATTTAACAAAGATAATGAAGCATATAATAAATTTTTAGATCGTTTGGAAAGCATCGATAACTGGAAAGAAGCTAAGCAGATTATTGATTATGAATTAATGATTAGGTCGATACAACCGTTTTCTAGAGAGGCATTAAAACTGGGTGATCTCGTTTTCAATCGATATTTTCCACAAAAGAAATAAGCAAATTTACCCTGGAGACGTGAATATGAAAGAGAAAATCTATTTAAGAATCGTGCTGTTAAGTGTTATTTTAGCACTTTTAATCGTATTGCCGAACAAATCATCCGGTGAACTCGATGAGGAAGACACAAAAGGCCTGGTAACGTACATAGACGGACGAGTTAAAAAGAAAGTGTCGGCTCAAAAGGATTGGGTAAACGCAGCGACGAATACGCCGGTGAACAGTGGTGATCTGGTACGTACGTACATTAAATCAAGAGCTGAATTGGAGTTGCTAAAATTAGATGTCATTCGAATGGCACCAGAGACAACGATCGATATCGTAAAGCTGTACGAAGAGACGAAAGGAAAAATTAAAGAAACTAAAATTACTCTTCAACAAGGCGATATCTGGGCGAAATTATCTGAAAAAAGTGAGACCATGAAATTCGACATCAGTTCTCCTGTAGCAGCAGCTGCAATAACGGGTACGGTCTTGCGTATGGCCGTTAAAAGCGATTCCACAACCCAGGTGAAAGTATATCAGGGAGAGGTTCGGGTGTCCAACATCCCTGAGACACAATCCCTGGCTCCGTCTAAGTCGTTTGCACCATTCGAGATACCGGGTCCCCATGAAATTCAGGGTCCCAGAGAGATCAGCATGGAGGAATGGGTGTACGTTGTCAAAAGCATGCAATCGATAGTGATCGGAAATGATGGCACCGTAAAACAATATGGTGATTTCAGCCTGGAAGATCCTGATGAACAATCGGATTGGATCAATTGGAACTTACAGCTGGATAATCTAAAGAAATAGCGGATTCACTAATTCATCAGACTCAACCTCTTTACCATTGAAGAACAGATAATTATCCATCAAACGATCATACCTATTTACTCTGTTAGATCGTTTGATGGATAATCCTGTCCGCATCACAAGTTCAATCCGCATAATGATCGATTGGTCCTGTAAACCATATTCAAAAATCATAACCAATCGAAAAATACGTTGTTTCTTTCCCGCTCTCGTGCCATCCATGTGCAATCGTGATCGGTCCTAAGAATGTATCGAATGCTAACGAAATTCCCATTCCGTTGTTTAAATCTTTCGGTTTAATATCCTCGGCATTTACCCAGGCAGCACCGACGTCGTAGCGAAACCCCCAGTGAAAATCGATGTCCAATTTTGACGGCATTAAATATCGATATTGAATACTCGACACGATAAAATGTCTGCCTCTAAATTCATTCTCGTTTAAACCGTATAATGAGTTGAGACCGCCAATTTTAAATTGTTCTGAGAACGGTGTGGTAATATCTGATGTACCCCATGAGATTTTCGGATTGATCGTATTTCGTTTGCGGAAGGGTATGAAAGTTTCCAATGATGATCTTAATTTAAAAAAAGTCAAATTTTTTCCGCTCTCCTCAGCCGATGCGATCTCATAAGAAAAACTAAACATCTTACCTGAGGTTGGAAACGGGTATTCGTTTTGAGTATCGATAGTGGATTGCATGGACAGCGTTCTTAAATCAAGACGGCCGGTCGGATATCCTGTTCCGCTTATCGAAGATAAATTTGATGATTTGATCTGCGCCGTGATAAACACTTTGCCGAGGCGTTTTAACTGTTGCCCCAGGGACAGAGAAAAGATGTTACTTTTGTTCAGAAACTCACCGTTTCTCTGCCCATTCGAGTAGGTAAACTCCCTGTCTCTGTCATGATATAAGTCGATTTTGTATGTCAGATAGGTATGAAAGACTCTATCAGAACTGAAGCCGATGTTCAGACGTTGTTCTCTCAACCCGTAGTGACCTATTAAATAGATATTTGATCCGGTTCCTCCGATATTTTCATCGATTAATTCGATAAAGCCTTTACCCTTGTAATCCAGATCGTAATTCAAACTTAGACGCGCTATCGAAAATGTTTTTTCGATGACTTTCAAAATAATGCTATAAGCGCTATCACTCTGTTTTATTTCAAATGACACATTAGTGAAGAGATCCGTGCTGTGAATGTTATTAATACCGATGGATGCTCGTTCGTAATTAAAAATATGTCCTTGCTTAAGCGGAAATTCTCGCAGGATGACGTAATCCCTGGTTCTGTTGTTTCCGTTGATCACAATGTGTGAAATTTTTCCTTCATCGATCAGCAGGCGCAGAGTATCATGACTCAAAGATACCTGCTTAATTTGTGCCAAAGAATAACCGTTCTCCCGATAAAGATTAATGATTCGTTCCAGATCGGACTGACTTTCATGGTAATTGACGGGCATATTGGCCTTACTTTTAATCTTCGCGATGATGATGGAATCAGAAAAGATGGTGTTGCCATCGATGGCGATGTTTGAAAAAGAAGGATGTTCGATTAAATGAAAGACGAGTTGACCATCTGACAGTTTCTCGATGAAAACATCGGAGAATGTGCCGATCCGATAGATATCCTCTATTAACCGGTATAGTTCGCTCTCTTTGATCCAGCTACCTACTCGGGATTGAAGTCGCTCATGTATCATAAAATCATATTCATCAAAATCCGATCTGATCGAATAATGATCGAGCAAAATTTGCATATCCGGTTTATCTGATTTCTGGATCTGGTCAATCTTGTCCAATATCAGATCCAGTTTTTCATGCGCGAGTTTTCTTCCCTCTTCGATTAATTCGTCAATATTGCTGAAGTTATCTGACTTTCGGGATTCCATTACCAATTGGATGGCGATATCGGCTTTTTGTAATTGCTCGTTCTTTTTTTCTCGTTGCATGATGGTGGTGACTTGATCGGCAATGATCCACGGGGCTTCTAGTGAGTGGGCATGGTGCAGATTTGAGCTGGTATCGATCGCTATGACTAAATCAACGTCGCTCTCACGAACCTCGTCAACCGGAATATTATTGATCAATCCACCGTCTACCAGGGACATCCCGTCTCTTATGACCGGAGAAAACAGCAGAGGAAAAGTCGATGACGCTCGGATAGCCTCGGCAAGATCTCCTCCTTTGATTAATATCTTATTGCCGGTGATCAGATCACAGGCCAGCGCTCTGAACGGTATTTTAAGGTCGTCGAAGTCGTATTGAGTCGCATATCCTGCTCGCATCGTCAGCTCCGTTAACTTTGAAGAAAGTCGCTGACCCGCTGTGATGGATTGAGGAATTACGGGTGCAAATCCCTTAAGCCTGAATTGAAGTATGGGAATGTCGTGTTGCTGTTTCTGACCAACGAATAAATTGCTTCTGGGTGGTTCATCGTTGATGATGTTCCTCCAATCGATTTGATTGAATAATTCCTGTAATTCGTACGGAGAATAACCTACAGCGTACAATCCACCGATGATCGAACCAATACTGACACCAACGATGTAATCGATTGGTACGTCATGTTCTTCTAATACTTGCAGAACACCCAATTGCGCGATACCTCTTGCACCCCCACCGCTTAAAGCTAAACCTATTAAAGGACGTTTTAGATTTTTATGGGTGACAAAACTTATAGGCGATTGCTCAGACAAAGAAAATTGTAAGCGCAGAGTATCACACCTGTTCATGCTTTCACAAAGACAGTACGTTACTTCCGTGAAAGTCAATAGATATAGAAGTATCAAAATATGCCTCTTCATAAGAAAGAATATATAAATTTGCTAAAATAAAAGCAACATGAAAAAATGAATTTGACTTTATCATATTTTTGTTGTATTTTAAAATTTTATAAATAATTCCGCTGCATTTTATGTTTACTGTGGCTCAGGCCATTTATAACACGTTATCGTTGATCAATCGTCAGAAAAAAATTACAGTCGTCAGTTTATTTGCAGCACTGACAGTCGTTGGATCATTTATTAGAATCCCTTTTCCATATGTTCCCTTGACGTTACAGACTTTTTTTGTTATATTAAGTGGTGATGTTATCGGACCCCGTTATGGTGCTTATAGCCAATTTCTTTATTTAATACTGGGTTTGATCGGATTACCTGTTTTTGCATACGGCGGGGGAATCAGTTATTTTTTGCAACCAAGTTTCGGATATCTGCTCGCCTACCCGCTGGGTGCCTTTGTATGCGGTACATTAATCAGAAAAATGATGCGAACAGAACGGCGTCAACGAAACTTCTTCATGATGATGAACCTGATATTGATAAATAGTATAGGTATGCTCGTTATATTTGTCATTGGGCTGATGTATCTCTATTTGAATCTGCGCTTCATCATCGGAAAAGAAATAGATATCATGGATCTCTTTTGGTCAGGATTTATCATTTTTATTCCTGTCGACTCGATGAAAGTGCTTTTGGCATCATGGCTCACATTAAAATTACATCCACATTTTTCCTGGCTTGATTCCGTTCTTCAGGAAAAGCGCAGAGCCGTGGAAAATAAAGATAGATAAGCAGTATTAATGTATATCATGGAAGCATAAAAAAGATGCGCGTTCCGCTTAGCGGAAGTAGACTATCTCCTCATCAGAGCATATTCGGAGAAGTTTATCACATGCGAACCTCGCAGTAAAGAATGGAGTTATGCGCAATTAGGCATATAAAAAAGCAGCATCGGCATAGAAGGAAACAACAGTATTGAAT
>JAFGOE010000010.1 GCA_016926625.1 Candidatus Zhuqueibacterota bacterium | reverse complement strand
GAAAAAAGTTTAAATTGTCAATTCAAGTGTCAGCGACTAAGGCGGAGATAGGTTTGATGAAATTTTTGAAATATATGGGTTGCGTGTTTATCGTTTTGAGTTACGTCATGTGCACAAGCAATCTCTCTTATGCACGTTCTGAGACTTTCGTGCATGCGGTTTACAGCCATGATGGTAAGCGCATAATACTTTCACGTGATGATTACACCGGTGTCTATGTTTACGACACGGTATCGGAAGAGCTCGTGCAGGTCTCCGATGGCTACTCTGAAGCTTATTGTGCGAGTTGGGACCGTCGTGGTGAACGAGTGGGTTTCAAGTGTCTCCGTGAGTTCCATGGCCAGATTTACCAGGCACCGGCTGTTTACGACATAAGCCGTTCGTCGTTGATATTTCTGTCCGATTTCTCACCGACCGCGGGAGTCCCCTCATTTTCGGAGAATGATATGATCGCTTACACGATCGGAAGCATGGCGTACGTCGCGACACTTGATGGCAGGATCGTTCATGAGATCGCTATGCCGCATTATGTTAATCTCGCGCGCATCTCCCCTGACGGAAGATATGTTGTGTATAACGACATCGATGACCAGTTACATCTGTACAATTTGGATACCAGGACAGATTTGACTCTATCTGATGGGAACGAAGGATATTACGCTCCGGAATGGTCGCCGGACGGGCGGAAAATCCTTGCCATGACGCTTTCATCGACTATCGTGGTATTTGATCCGGATCACGGTACAATGTACGAAATAGGCGTGGGCGACTGTCCCGAATGGTTTGATCATGGCCAAAAGATCGTATTCGCGGAGGAAAGTCGCAATGAGCGATTGGAGCTAATATCCTCGCACATCTGCATCGCGAACTACGATGGAAGTGGCAAGCAGATTTTGTTGAGCGGGGTTGGATTACATCGATATCCGAACTATTCCCGCGAGCGAAACAAGCTTGTTTGCTATGAGCAAAACACGGGACAGCTGAGCCGCTACGAAACGTTGGTCGCACATGATGGGACTATATCACTTAAACATGGTGAGAGGTTTCGTTTCCCTGATGTGAGAGTCAGTACTCATAGCAGCACGGAAGGGACTGTCAATGAGGTGGAGAATTTTGATATCGAACTTACGCTCGATGCACCGTATATTCATCAGGTATACGATACGCCGGACTGGTTTTACGCAGGTCATTCTGCATGCGGTGCCGCTTCCGCCATGATGGGGATCGCCTATTATCATCTATTGCCTCCATGGACGTGTACCTGTTCTTCACCGTACCGCCATGAAAGCGATTATGGTCGCTATATCAGCGATATCTACAGTTATAACGGATACACGTATAATGTTCGAGGCTACAACTCACGGGGTCAGAGCGGGTATGGCGCATTCGGATTTATTGTACAAAACGACTGGGCAAACACGCGAGAGTACATGGCATTGTATTTGCGCCAGCATGGGATGGGATCGAGCGTCGACCGGTCTCCGACGCTGAGCAAAATCGATGCAGAATTGGAATCGTCGCATCCCTTCGTGATCTTGACCAGCATTACGGACGCGGGACATTACAAGCTGGTCGTCGGGCACGATATCAATTCCCATTCCATCGTAGTCAATGACCCCTACGGGAATAAAAATCAGGGTACTTATCCGAACTACAATGGGAAACGCGTGGTGTACGACTGGCCCGGATACAATAATGGACATGAAAATATGAACATCGTCTGGTGTTACATCTATATGCGCTATAACATTCCTGATTTCGCCCTGTCTGAATTTTCACTTCCGGATACGGCGGATATTGGTGATGTCATCGATGTGACGACTACTATCTACAACTTAGGGTCACTGAACGCGGATTCTGCGTCCATTCATTACTATCTTTCTACGAATGCCACCTTCGACGAAAACGATATTTTACTGGACAGGGTATCGTTTCCGGAATTATCCGCAAAAGATTCGATGGTTGTAACCACGGCCGTACAGATACCGGATAGTATTGTAAGCAAAAAATACGGTTTAGGTATAATAGTCGATGCGAATCATGAAATCGATGAGCTCAGCGAGGGTAATAATTTAATGTACGAGACGTTGATCATTCGAGGATACCCGGAAATTTACAGATATCAGCCGACTGAAGATTCTGAAATCAAAGCAGAGGACGTTATCATATCCGCGAATTTCAGAGATGCAATCGTCTCGACGGATACCAGCTCATTGCATTTAAGCATCGACGGGACTGAAGTAACCAGCCAAAGCGAGATAACGTCCGGAAGCATCAGCTATTCTCCGCAAGAAGAGATGAAGCCGGGAGTTCATGAGGTCCAGTTCTCTGTAGCCAATTACGGAGGATATGTCGCGCGGGTCAGATGGGCGTTCTACGTTACGGGTACGGCGGACATCGTTAGTTTGGGAAGTCAGGAGCCCTCTGGTTTTTTATTAAGCCAAAATTACCCGAATCCGTTTAATTCGAGTTGCAATATCGCTTACAGCCTCGAGCGGATGTCGTCCGTAAATCTAAGCATCTATTCGATGGACGGGAAATTAGTAAAGACATTAGTAAACGAGAGGATGTCACCCGGATCCCATCTGGTATCGTGGAATGGAACGGATAACCGTGGAATTTCGGTATCCAGCGGAGTATATATCTATCGAATGACCACCCCAGATGGTAGTTTGATGAAAAGGCTTTTATTTTTAAAATAGAGAAAATGGATTAGCAATCAGTAGCATGCGTTGTGCTCAATAATGGTAAGTGATTGCAGTATATCCAATATGGAAATGGAATATTTAACAGGAGTTTACATATGGCACCAATTTTTGAAGAGCCGGTCAATGGGCAAATTGAAAAGTTATTTATTGAGGACAGTTGGCGTGTATTTCGAATTATTTCAGAGTTTGTGGAGGGATTCGAGGAATTATCGCAGGTAGGAAATTGTATCACGATGTTTGGTTCTGCCCGCGTCAAAGAAGGTGATGAAGAATATGAGAGAGCCAGAGAGATCGCCAGATTATGTGTAGAGGCCGGCTACGGTGTAATCACCGGGGGTGGACCGGGTATCATGGAGGCTGGTAATCGAGGTGCACACGAGAGTGATGGTGCCTCGGTTGGATTAAATATTGAGATACCCTTTGAGCAACACGCTAATCCATACGCAACCCTTAAAATTGAATTCAGGTACTTTTTCATACGCAAGGTAATGTTCGTCAAGTACGCCAAGGCGTTCATCATTCTTCCGGGAGGATTCGGAACGATGGATGAGCTATTTGAATCGTTGACCTTGATACAAACCGAGAAAATAAAAAGATTTCCAGTCATTCTCGTGGGTAAGGAATACTGGTCAGGTCTGATAGACTGGATCAAGAATGTAATGCTTAAGGAAGGGAAAATTTCTCCTGAGGATTTGTCTTTATTTATAGTTGAAGATGATCCTCGTAAGGTAGTTCAAACGATCGTCGATTTTTATCAGAGTAAATGATCGCCCTATCGATCAAAACAGCATCTTATAGAACGCGACCAGGGTTCCACTGACGCCTTCGCCACCGATGAGTCCGGCGGCAGCGAGTCTCATCAATTCATCTTTGGAAGCTGCTTTTTTGTCGATTATATATTTCAAGAAGCCACCGATAGCGAAGCCTGTCGAGAAGAACATCGGGATGAAGAAACCGACTCCGAAGGCGAGGCCTGAGTGTCCGATCAACGTTATGACACCGCCGACGAACAATCCCGAAACCAAGAGCGTCCAGTTGATACTGCCCAGCATATAGGCGACGATTTGCGACTGCAGGGCGAATAAGTCCGGTGATCCTAATTCAAATGCACGTAATAATGAGACTAATGAAATACCGACGACGGCTGATGAGGAAAAAACGCCTATCAATTGAGCTCTGGTGAGCAGTGCTGCGGATGTGCCCAGGATATGGCCCGCTTTCAGATCGAACAGCAGGTCGGCTGCAACGCCTACAGCGACAGCGATTACGGCAGCGATCACGATGTTTTTAAATAAGGGCAGATGATAGAATAATTTGATCACGATGACGACGGTAACGGCGAGAATTTCCATGGGATCGATATTGGTTTCACCGCTCATTCTGGCCGCGAGGTGCGTCATAAACCAGAGACCGATCACCGCGATGATCGCGGCGAAGACGGGAATCTTCACGATCAGGGACAGGAAGAGAGATACGATGAGCAGTATCAGAGTAAATGAAAATCGGCCTGCCTTATGGCGAGTTGAAATTCCTGGGGACTGACGATGAAAGGTATTGATCATAGAAAATACGGTTTTAGCGATAAGCACTAATCCGCTGCCGATAACGATTCCGACACCAGCAGGCAAAAGATAGTTGAGGTAGATATCTGTGTCAACATCGTCGATGATGCGGCTGACCAGCGGTTGGAACAGCCAATTGGAGACGAGACAGCCTGCTAACCAGGTCATTGCGGTTTTAAATCCGATGAGATAACCGCCTCCGATGGTCATGGGGATCAAGCCGAGCTGCAGATTAAAACCGTTGATGTTGGTGCCGATGAACATCGGGATGAGGCCTTTAAATTTATCCACAATGCCGTCTCGAATTCCGGTAAAAATGGAGACGAGCACGAAGGGTATAAGCAGATAGTTGATCTGTTTCCTGTCGCTGACCGTCGCTTTGATTGTATCCGCGGCGGCGATACCGGTGGGAAAGGGGAGTTGCTCCATCTCGATCAGTCGATATCTCAATTTTGCCGACAGGAGTACTCCGCCGATGCCGCCGGCCAGGCCGATGAAAAACAGGAGCAATGCGAAGTCCAACAGGTTAGCAGTCATCCGCGAAAAGAGCTCCTTATCCAAAAAGAAGAGTGCTGGCAAGGTGAAGCAGATACCTGCGGATAAAATACCTCCGACCGAGGCCATGGTCTGGGTGAGGTTGACCTCATGGACGTCGGTGTGTTTGTGCGACAGTTTCGCGCACACGTTGAGAAGTAGAACCGACATTAATGAAGTGAGGATGGACGCCCAATAGAATGAGTTCATTCGTAAGGCGAGGTATGTGGCCGACATGGCGGTAACCATGGCGAGCAGGTTGCCGATGATCAGACTACGGATGGTGAGATAATGGTTCATGTTCGACCCGAGATCAAAGAATTAGGCTAAAACGCCGAAATCTTATGAAAATATGATTAATACACACGATAGCTAACCGAAGCAACGCCAGAGTTGAATGAAATGGCCGATACCGGTGTTTACACATGTTTCAGAAAGTACGGTTCGGGGCTGTATCAAAAGTTCCAATGCAAGATATTTTACACAATTGGTAGTAGCAAATTTATTCATCCCATACAATATATCGTATTCGACGAATAAATTCGTTACTACAAGTAAACTTTTAATACAGTCCCCAGCAAGTAGTCGATTATGGCACGATCAAGCCTTGAACTACAACTCAGTCGGTCTGGGATCTTTACGAACGATGACGGACCCTATTTGCGATCGATGTTATCGATGAAATCGGCAAAGATGGCGCTTGATATGTTGCTTTGTAATTTAAGAATTCTTTTAGTGGATGGGATATATTTCTTATAAGGTAATTTAATTTCCCTCTTCATCTGATTCAAGCGGGCATACAGCCAATCTTCCATCCGCGGAAAATAGAGCCAGCAATAGGCAGAAAATTCCAGTAAGCTGGCCATACATTCTTCGATCTGGTTCACCGGATCTTTCTTATTTTTTAGTTCGTCAATGATCTGTATGATTCTGTTCATGCATAAAATGCAGAATATTTCGTTTTGGCCTTTAGCTGCTAAAACGCCGATCTCCTTGAGTACATCACACATTTTATCCACTGATGCCTTACTGGGCATTTTTTTCATCGATTGAATGCTCATATAACTTATATATTCAACTGCATCGCGCGCGCACATCATGTATAATTTATCTATCGAGTGAAGACACAGTCTTTTGTATGATTCTGCGACAAGATGGAACTCTAATTCCTTTGGCGGTGTGCGGCGCAGACTGATTTTGATCAAATCATTTATCTTCTTCAACAGGGTTTCTATTGTCTCGCTCGAGACTGCTGTGGTTCCATTGATCGTCATTTTTTCCAGCAGGGTAATGATGCGAGTGACGAATACATTGATGCGTTGGTTTTTAGCCTCTTCTTTGGCGGATAATATGTTTGTGGCTAATTCGGTTACCCTTTCAATTATGATATTTTTCGAAGCGTCGTTTTCCACTTTTAAGCCGACGTAGGTAATTATGTCTAATATTTCGAGCAGCATATTATCGATATCGGCGATGTCAGACTGATAGGGTAGTTCTACAGATTCCGTAAGCGCATTGATACCGGTGGAGAAAAAAATGAGACTCTGCTCTCCGTAAGTCAGAACATAATCACGTAATTCCATAACCGCATCGAGTATTTCTCTTTGTGGTTTTTTCAGATCCTTCTCGTTATTGGTATTCTCATCTCTGAATTCTTGATTGAGTTTAGATAGATTTTTCAATTTCTTGATGATCTGATTACGTTTTCTGACAAACATGCTTAAGGATGTCGAATACTCGTTTATCAGAAAGTAGAAATACGGTAGCAGTAACATGATCGAACTAATAAAAGTAAATAATACAGCGAATCGTTTAATCTCCTGATTCTGGATCAAGTCGAAGATGTTCAAAGCAAGGCACAGTAATGCTAAGACATAATAGATGAAGTATATAGGGATGCATCCGGCGAAGACAGTTTTAACATCTTTCTGATGAGGTTTCAGAGCCAGTTGTATGATAACCTGTGGTAATACAAAGATGAAGGCAATGATCTCTGCAAGAATCTGAGCGAAATTCTGGCTCATCGTCTTTGGTTCATCGATGCATGATATAATAAAGTAGGAGAGACATGCAGAAGTAAGCAAGATCAATAGTATGGCAATTAATTCATATATTCTGTTTTTCATGATGTTTTCTCCTTAATTTCTGGTATTAAGAAGAATTTCATCGACATATTTTTTTAGCATGGTTTTTTCCATGCGCTCTTTTAGATGAATGTTGGTGATGCCGAGTAGTCTAATGTTCTTGATGATCTCCTCACTATTGACCACGGTGAACACCATGATCCTTTTGGTAGGGATCAAGATGTCATGTTCACCGTCGAACAGCCTCGTAAGCAACGATAGTCCGGGGTATTTATCTCCCATATTGAAGTCATCCCCCGCTTTGATGAGAAGATCGCAGATTACCACATCGTACTCGCTTTCCTGTAATCGAATATAGCCCTCTGACGCGTCCTCTGCGATGTCGATGGTGTGACCATCGCGCATCAGCGGTCCTAAATACTCGATGAGCTGATCTCGGGCCTCGTCTTCGATCCATAATATTCTTGCCATTTTATTTCTCCATTCTTCGTTTAGGCAGCGTGACAGTGACCTTGGTGAGATACGGGACGTTATACTCTTCACCTGGTTTACAACTTGAAGCAGGTTTGCTTTCAATTAAAATGTCACCACCATGCTTAGTAACGGTACTCTTGGCATCCGCAAGTCCGATGCCTGATCCTGTTCTATTCCAATCATACGATTTTACGCCACGGTATCCAAATTCAAAGACTTTTTCTAATTCCTCGGCCATAATAGGCACACCGTAATTTTCAATTTTTAATTCGATATCCGTCCTTCTGTCATCGATTTCGATTCGAATGAAACCGTCGTGACGTTTATAGGAATACTTCACTGCGTTTAAGATGAGATTGGAAATCATCCGATCGATATAGGTCTCAGAGATTTCCACTAACACATAGTTCTGTTTGGGAGGAATGATGATCAGACCTTTCTCCTTGGCCATATCGTAATATAATTCGATGTTGTTCTTGATGATCTTGATGATATTGGATTTGGTAAAATCGTATTCCCGTTCGCTGCCGGTGAATAAGTACCGGCGCAGTGTTTCGATGACCTTGTAGGTGATTTTGGTGTTATTGAGAATTCGTTTTTGCAGTTTCAGGATAAAAATATCGAGCATCTCTTTTATTTTATCCTGCGCCAGTTCGAGATCGATGTACAGTTTGGTATTGCGTCTGTGCTTGAACTCGATTAACAGATGCCTTACAACATCGAGCGAATCGATGATGATCTCGCGCGTGTACAGTTCCCGCAGAATCGGATCGGACGAATAGAGTGAATTCCTCATCTGCAGACGATGCTGAATCGATTCGAGGCGTTTGAAGTAGCGGTTTTCATGTTCATCATGACTGATGCCTTTTAAAATTTCAGCAAAGACGGAGATCAGGTCGTCAGTTTTTTCCTGACTGATCTCTATCCTCTGTGTGTAATCCAGGTTTTTATCGAGACGTTTCTCAAGAATTTCGAGCATGGACTGAGCCGTACTGTCGATGTTCATGATCGGTGAGATATATTGATGAACAAATTTATCGAGATCCTCGAGCGTGCTGCCTAATTCGAACTTCTTGTGGTTTAAATTCTCTTCTAAATTCTTGAGCTTACTGATATCGCGTACGACCCCAACGATTAATTTCCCTTTCGGTGTCTGTCTGATGTTCATGTCGATGAGAGCGTGGAACGTCTGACGTGTACGCGATTGGGCAACGATCTCGAAGTTCTGCAGGCAGTTATTCCCTTCTGTTTCAGCCTGCAGTATCCTTTTGAAGATTTTATCCTTGTACTCATCAGTCCATAGAAAATTAGTCATGTTTTGTCCCAGGACGCTTTGCACCGAATTGAATCCGAACATTTCGGCGAACTTCTGGTTACATTTTTTAAGGATCTGATGATCGTCGATGATTTCTATCTCGTAATATCCGAATGATAATATATTTAGCGCATCGGAGTAGTTGAATTCGTTGGTGACATCGGTGAACGTTCCCTCACGGCCAATCACATCCCCTTCATCATTTTTCCATAATTTGCTGCTTTTAGAAATGTAGATGGAGTGCCCATCCTTTTTGGTCATTTCTGCGACATAATTATGAACGCTGCCCTTGTCGTATAATTCGCTGATGTATTTTTTGAATTGCGTTGGATCCTTCCACAGTTTGCTTTCGTCGGTGCCCTTGAGTGCGTCGACTGAATCGTAGCCGAATATCCTGGCTACCGATTCATTGAGCATGATGAAGCGGTTATTTTTATCGACCCTGAAGACACCCGCGGTGAGTTCATCGAAAAGCGTACGATAGCGTACCAGTTGCGTGACGTCCAGGATGCTGCCGACGTAGAAACATTGCTCATCGTCTCTTGACTTTCCGTGGCGGATGCAATTATCCTCTACAAAGATCGTGTTGTCCGTGTTCAATTTTTTGAATTCGATGATCTCCTGACTCGTTTTTCCCCCTGCCTGATCCATCTTCTCTATCAGCTTGTCGCGTATTTCAGGATGAACATAAAAATTACGAATATTCATGGTCGTTATGTCGTCTTTTTTCTTCAAGCCCAGGATCTGTTTGCAGATGTCGTTACAATAGAGAAAGTTTCCGTTTCTATCTAACGAATAGATACCCACAGGCAAGTAGGGTCCCGCATCTTTCATGACTTTGTAGCGACTTTTTCGAAACAGTCTGCTAACGATGTCTGATATTTTATTCGTATGATTCATGGCACTTCCTGATTCCTTCTTTAAACGAGTTAAAGTTTTGAAACGATATCAGGATAGATTTTGTGGAAGAACTTATCGTTTTTTTTAATACGTTGATTATCAAATGATAGAGAGTGCATGCTATGTAGCGATGCTACGGGAAGCAACTATTTACTATTCAGTATGCTTCTTCAGCATCTCTCAAGGCCAGACCACTATGGTTATTCCCGCCAGAGTAAGTTAAGCGCTCTTTATCTCAATAGTTATTAGGATGGTTAAGTTGCAGTGTTTTATATTCATTAAAACTTAAGTAAATAATATTGATTTTAAATGTTAAAGTCAAGTAATATTTTCACAAATTTCGATAGGAGGATGGAAAAACGATATGTCACCTCTGCTAAGAAAACGATGGATCTTTATCGCAGCGAACTGAGATCGTGATCGTTAACCGTGTAAAAATACAACAATGTGGCGTTGATGATCTGTGTAAAATTAGCACGGTCCGTCCGAGATTTGGGTTTTTAGTAAAAAATGAAGATGTAAATCATGTATTCCGTTTCATATTAACATCAATAAAATCATATTATTAGATCATAATATAAATTGTTCGCCTAATTTTTTAAAATTATTGTTGAATTGGTATGAATTTTGAATGATACGGGATAGGTTTTAATATATTCAGTAGGAGGTTACACCATGAAATCATTAGAAATCAAACAAATATTGTTCCTCATTTTCATATTCCTCGCATTTTTGCTGGTTATCAGCGCGTTGATATATACGAGTTCGGCTTTCTCTGAGACGATGTATGCCGAAGCAGGGACAGAAGAGGGTGCTGCGAAGAAAAATCTGTTACAATTTCAGGACGATGTCATTGTCAAAGCCGACGAGCGGATCGACGGCGATGTTTTTGTTCGAGAAGGGGATGTCATCATCAAAGGAAAAATCTATGGTGATCTACTGGTCGTCGATGGCGATATCGAGATCGATGCAACTGCGGAGATTTACGGTAATGTCATCTGTTACGATGGTATGGTCGACTACGATGAACAGACCATGCTGGGTGGTGATATCATTCGGATCGAAGACGATGATGTGCATATTGTGAAGATGCGAAAGTTCAATAGTCTGAAATTTGACTATGCTCTTTACCATCAAAAAGACAAGATGGTGGTCGCGAAAGAAGAAACGATCTATGGCGATCTGATCTTCGTGGAAAACGATGGGGACATCGCTGGTAAAGTGGATGGTGATCTGTTCATAATCAGCGGGAACATATCCATATCCGCCGATGCTGCCGTGGACGGACATTGTATCAATTACGCAGGTACATTATCGAGATCAGATGAAGCCTTGATCACAGGGATGCTGGTCGACGAGCATGATGAAGGAACTGAACTGGTCGTATACGAGGACGAGGAGGAGGACGATCTTATCCGCGATGAAGTGGAGAATAAGTATTTAAGGCGGCGGAATTACACAGATGAGGATGTTGTCCGTTTCTTTGGTGATGTCATCATTGAAGAGGATGAGAGAATTGATGGCGACGTTGTTATCATGAAAGGTTCAGCACACCTCAAGGGAGAGGTTGACGGAGATATCGTTGCCATTTTTGGCGATATCAAGTTGGACTCGACGGGTTACGTGAGGGGCGATGTGGTCAGCGTCGGTGGTAAGATTTTCAGAGATGAAGGCTCGTACGTAGGTGGTGATGTGGTACAAACAACGTGGACCGGCGTTCGTGTGAATGAACCTGATCGGGAGTATGAGGATCAAGATGATGACAAGTGGGATCACTGGGAATGGGATCGTTGGCGGGATAAGTATAGAACTCGTTGGAACGATGAGGATTATGAAGAGGATATGGAAAACGGATTGGTTCGCTATAACCGTGTGGAGGGCCTCTTCCTGGGATTGCAGGTGCCGAATAACCAATGGTATACCCATTCCAGACATCACGTTAAGATATACGGGCATGCGGGTTACGGATTCAAGAGCAAGCGGGGACGATATCAGATCGGATTAGAGCGATGGATATTTGATGATTTTCGCTTTACGCTGGGAATCGAAACACATGACATGACAGATACTGAGGACAGATGGATTATCTCTGAATTCGAAAACTCTTTGGCAGCCTTTTTCCTGCGGGAAGATTTCCGTGATTATTATCGTCGCTACGGCACCAGTGTATATGCGATACAGAACATCACGCGTCATTTCAGGGTCAAGGGGGGAATAAGAAGAGACAGGTTCTACAGCATGGAGAAGAAGACGAACTGGTCGCTTTTCGGTGGTGATAAAAAATTTCATGAAAATCCTGCGGTGGAAGAGTTTGAAATGAAGAGCGTTTTCGGGCATGTCGGACTCGATACGCGGAATCATCTGTTCAATCCGAACGAAGGTTGGTTCATCAACATCAACGGCGAATTCGTGCGGCCTGACATCAATAAATATTCTGAACATGATTTCGATCGGTTGATCATCGACCTGAGACGATATCAACCCATCGGGTACGGCGAAAACCTGGATTTTCGTTTTCGGTTAGGGACAGGACGAGGCAAACTGCCTGTGCAATATCAATACGATCTTGGCGGATTATCCAGTCTGCGGGGTTATGATTTCAAGGAATTTGAGAACGGTGATCGTATGGTATTAGGTAATATTGAGTATCGGATGTATGGTTCATTCTTCGATCTGTTCGATATCTCTGAATTAAATCTTATTATTTTCGGAGACGCCGGTTGGGTATGGACAGCGGAGGACAACAGTGCGTTCGACAAATCGTTCGATCATATTCGCTGGGACGATATGATGACCGATGTGGGTATCGCCTTGAGTAACTATGAAGGGAACGTAAGGTTAAGCGTTGCTCAGCGCCTTGATGACCGCAGCCATCCGGTCGTCGTCACCTTCAGAATAAGACAGCCATTTTAACGCTAGTTCCGATTGAAATTTTCTATGTGAAAAATTGCTTGACTAGCAATGAAAAAATTGCTTAATTAAGAGCATAGACAAAACGGGGACAACATAGAATTTCAAGGGATTTTTAAATGAAAATATTAATAATAGGGGGTACGCGATTTCTTGGAAAATATCTCACAGAGGCTTTGGTTAAGAGTAACCAGGAAGTGACGTTGCTAAATCGCGGTACCGCAAGAAATACGTTCCCCTATTTTGAGGACGTCGAATGGTTAGTATGCGATCGGCATAATACAGAGAAGTTCAAGTCCATTTTAAAAAACAGGACGTTCGATATCGTCATCGATTTATGTGCTTATTTGCCGGAAGAAGTCGAACTCGTCGTGGAGGTGTTCCGTGATCGTATTGCGAAGTACATTTTTTGCAGTACAATGGCAGTCGCCCAGATTCAGGAGTTCGACGAACGGTTAAAACTACCGGTGAGGAACCTGAGGCTCTTCCCGGTAGGTTTGCCCAATTCGTACGCACAGAACAAATCACTGATCGAAGAGTTTTTAGTAGAACAATTCGATAAAAACGGTTTTCCGTTCGTTTCACTCAGACCAACGGAGATCAACGGTCCCGGTGAGGTACGCGAATGGTATTACATCGAACGATTCAAAAACGGTCGCACCAAATTGATCATTCCCGGGCATGGTCAAAATCTCGTTCAGCCCATCTATGTCGATGATGTCATCCAGGCGTTTTTATTGACTATCGTGAAGGATAATACGATCGGAGAATGTTACAATCTGGCAGGTGATGAGGTGATTAGTCTTAACGATTACATCCGGATCATCGCGGAGCAGACGGAAACGAAGGTCAATATCATCAACATTCCTTACGATATCTTCAAGACGCTGGTAAACACGAAATATTATTTCCCGTATTGTAATAAATATTCATTCATCGTCGATTTAACCAAGATAAAGAACGAGCTCGGATTTCAACCGGAAGTCAGTATCAAGGATGGCATTCAGAAAACGCTGGCCACATGGCGGGAGAGTTATACACGACGTATGAGTCCCTATAACTTGAGTGGCACGTATGAATTCCTTAGCTACGATCTGGAGGATTTATTCATATCCGTGTGGGAAAAGGTGATCGAAAAATCAAAAGATCAATTGCGACAGGAGCTGCTCGAAAAGGGCATGCTGATCTGACGATTGCTAAAAGAGCCTTCCGCAGCGACAGACAGAAGGGGTAACAGCACATCAGCTTGGGGTTTGCCACGCCCGGGCTGCGGGGAGTAAAATAGCCTTTACAATTCTATTAACATAACGATTGAACATGTACAATGTATTTTAAGAAGATTTCGCATAATTCAGTTGCAGCGATTGGTCTTATGCTGATGCTCATACTTTCGTGGCGTGGCGTAACGTCGGCTATGACACTCGAACTACGGCATTTAGAGCCGACTCAGGCCGCGGTAATCTATTTCAGCGTCGAATCGCAGACAAGATTGTTTATCGATGCGGTCGTGGGTATGGATCGTAGCTCGAAATCACCGTTGTCCGCTGCCTGGATAACGGATAATCAGGGTCAATTCGTATGGAAGATCGAATTATCTGAATGCGAGATCGACCGAGGCAGGGAATTTGTATCGTGTAAATCCGATATCATCATGGAGCCCGGATGCTACATGGTGAATTATTACGTCTCACCACTTCCGGTAAAGCAAAAGCAAAAATCATGGTTATGGCGCCTCTTTCACAAGAGCGAGACCTATGAATCGATAAAAGAATGGGGTATCCGACTCGAATCTGATTCCATCGAACAGATCAGATCCGATGAATTCTACGCTTCAAAAAATATCGTAGTCGATATGTCACACATGACAGATAATCAGTACAGGACCAAGGGGATCACGATATTGAACAAAGCGCCCATGGAGATCCATGCCGTGGGCGAAGGGGATCTTCAGAAACGTATCATGTTCGATTACGGTTGGATACTTGACGCCAGTACACGAGCACGTATTTGGAAGATGAACGCCTACAACAGCGTTCACGCGGGTGGTGCCGATAAAAATCTGTTCGCCCGGGATTTTTTAACACTGCAGCCCGGGAACTATATCATCAGTTTCATCACCGATGAGTCGCATTCTTACGAATCCTGGAATGATACCCCCCCATACGATCCTGCTTCGTGGGGGATCCGGATGCGTTATCTGGGAGATCAACCGCTCGACTCGGTGGTGACTCCTTTTCAGGAATATCGATCCGAACCCATTGTTGATCTGACCCGGGTGGTGAACAATCGATGTCTGATGGATGGGTTCTCTTTAAAAAAGGGTACTCGTTTATATATCAGAGCATGTGGGGAGTATTTAATTTCCAGGAAGAAATTTGTCGATCATGGATGGATCATGAATGCATCGACCCGGGAGATCGTATGGTCCATGACCTATGAGAACACATTTCATGCCGGCGGGCATGCAAAGAATCGACTGTTTGATGATTTTATAGAGCTTGATGCAGGGAAGTACCTCGTATTTTATCTGACCGATGCCGAACATGCCTACGGATCCTGGAATGAGCGCCCTCCGGGATTGGATGATTGGTGGGGGATCGCCGTTTACGCTCCAAATGTTGAGCCGAAGACGGTCATTGCACCCTATGATGAAGAAAGCGACTCGTCTGTCCTCGCTCAGCTGATCCAGGTTGGTGCTAAATCGAAACGAACGAAAAAGGTCTCGGTAACAGATACATCCTTGATCAGGATCTATGCGATCGGAGAAGGTGATAAATATCAGATGTACGATTACGGTTGGATCGAGGATGAAGCCGGGAACATCGTGTGGATGATGAATTATAAGAGCACATTCGAAGCGGGGGGTGCACAGAAAAACAGGTTAACGAATGATCTGATACAATTACTTCCTGGTACTTACAGAGTATATTTTGAATCGGATGATTCGCATTCCTATGGTGATTGGAACGATATGCCTCCTGATGATCAGATCCACTGGGGGATCACCGTCATCAAACTCAATGATTAATGAAAGACCTTATCGACCAGTTTTTTAAACGTCTTATCTTTTTCCTCTGTATCCATCAAAAATTTAGTCTTATCGGTGATGATTTTTTCTTTGGATTGAAGGTAGGTCAGTCGATTATCGATGGCGATTGAAATTTGCGTCGCCAGGATTTCGAGCGTATGAAGTGTTTCCCTGGTAGGGATCATCGTGTCGGCAGGATCATCCACCATGAGGAAGCCTACGATTTTATCTTCGCGTCTGCGAATGGGTATCACCAGCATCGAATACCAGGACCAGTAATTCTCGCCGTCAGCATTGAATCTACGGTGGGAATAATAAATATCCTTGAGCTCTTTGAGCAATGGTTCCTGCTGGTTAATGTAATACGATTTACCGCGGCGATACTGTTTTTTAAAAATATTCTTGAAATGAATCGTATCGTATTTCAGTTCACCTATCTGCAGTGCTTTTATTTTATCATCACACGCTACCGCCTTTATCTCCATCTGACCGCTTTTATTGCTCAACAGACCGAGCATCACCAGATTGAAATCGAGAGAAAATTTTATCGACCAGACGACTTCGTTCAGCATCTCGTTCAGATTGAGGTGAAGTTTGAAAATATTGCTGGTTATCAAGAGTTGTTTGAGCCGCCTGTTACGCTTTTCAGTCGTTGCGATCCTGTAGTATGTCTCGATGGCTAACGAAGCCAGGCTGCTGAAGATTTCCAAATTATAAAAGATGGCTCTGTCGGGTGCGAGGGTGAACAGAGGATTATCCAGAGAGATATAACCGAACGTCTCCTGGTTCCGGTCCACTAAGTTGAGAATCACCATATCGCGCGGATGCCATTTGTTCTCAGGTCGTCTCGGCTCGGTACGTCTCTCCTCTCGGAGACTCTCGATGAGCGAGTATCGGGAAATTCCTTTATCTTGATTGAAGTAGAGGACTTTTACTTTCCGGCTGTTATCGAAAGCACGTTCGATCACGTCCTGAGGGACCTCCATTACCTTGCGATCGTTTTCATTCCCGGACGAGAAACCAACCATGATCAACTTAACAAAGACTTTCCGCTGTCTATCCAGTAGCGCCAGCGTAGCGCGCTGGAACTGAAAATGCTGGCAGATAGTCTGAGTGATTCGCTCGAGTAGATGACTGAGCGATTCATTGTGAGAATTACCGATGATCCTCGCCATGTCGCGAATCATGCGGCTCTGGTCAAATGTACCATCTTTGAATGCGGTGAGATCAGAGGACGGTTTAAATGTGAGCTTTCCCTTGTAGGATCGTATTTCGGATTCAGAATCGCGAACTGGTTTCAGGGCGATTTCAACCTGTTTGCGCTTTCCAAATTTTCCGATGATCGATGTCGATAAGGTCTTATTTGAGTATCCCAGATCGATTGATGTCAGCCATTGATTGAATCGTGCTTCATGCTCCTGTGGAATCAGGTCGGAGAACATCAATTCCAGCAGCTCCGCTTCAGAGTATTCAAGGTATTTCTCCAACAACCTGTTTGAGGAAAGAAAGCGCCCCTGATGATCCAGTAAAAAATAGGCATCTTGCACATCTTTTGAATTATCTGAGTCGATCACTTCACTCTCGGTGGGGGATGGAGTCGTTACTTTAGGAGTTACACCCGATTTCTGACGCTCCAGGACTTTTGATACGGTGAAAGGCAGTGCGGTCAGATAGCCGCGTACTTTCATGATGTAGTCTGCAGCACCCCGTTCCAGAGCCTTAAAGGCGATGTCCTCCTTGTTCTCATCGACCAACATGACGACGGTGATATCAAATCCGCTGCGGAATATCTTGGCCAGCACCTCGAGTCCTTTGGACTCATCGATATCATAATCGAGTAGAATAAGGTCGTAGTTGTTACTCAGAAGTTTCTCGAAACATTCATCACCAGTCGATGCCGTATCAATGATGTAGTCATCATTATGAAATTTCAGCATTTTCTTGGCTACTTCGAGATAGGATAACTGCCTATCGACTAACAATATACGATTTCCTTGCATCCACCTGATCCTTCATGAATGAGACGAACAACTACTCCCTAAACTCCCGGGATGCTGATAAAAAAAATTCGCGTGATCTACTGTATATGCAGCTGCAGACGGAATACAGCCGCTCCACTGGGGATAGTGCTCCCATCAGGACTCGATGTCAATGGGTTATAGCGTAGATCGAAAATCACTAATCGTGTTTAATATAATAATTAACAAAAATTTAATGATAAAGTCAAGATTTTTTTTATAGTTACCTGTTAAACGGGATTAGGGATATCGATAAACGTTGTCTTCAGTTTAAAACGTTCGGATAGAAGCTTTCCCAGTGCCTGAACACCCAATTTTTCAGTGTTATAATGACCCGCCACGATGAGATTGAGTCCCTCTTCTTCGAAAATGCGCACATGGGCCTCTTTCACTTCTCCGGTAATGAATGTATCGGCGTTTAATTTCAAAGCCTGAGGGTACATGAAAGCACCTCCGCCGCTGGAGATGAATACTCTGGAAACTTTACGCGGGCCGAATGGAAACAGCAGTGAGGCGGTTTCCAGTTGCTTGTCGACTTCGTTTTTGAATGTGTCTATGTCCATCGGTTCATGAGGGCGGCTCAGTGCCCCGCCATCGACCGAGCCAATCGTTTCGAGGGACAGACGTTTTGAAATCATTGCGTTGTTTCCTATCTCAGGGTGAAAATCGAGCGGGAGATGATAGGCCGACAGGTTAATATCGTTCTTAATCAGCAACGCAATGCGTTCCCTTAATATCCCTTCGATCGTAAACGGTCGGGGATCATTGACCCAAAACAGCCCATGATGAACCAGGATCATATCTGCCTGATTGTTTACCGCTTCCTGGAAGAGTCGTTTGCTGCAGCTCACGCCAGTGACGATGTGTTGGATATCTTCTTTGCCTTCTACCTGCAAACCGTTCCGGCCGTAATCTTCGAAATCGGCAGGATGCAAGATGTTATCGATTTCCTCAATAAGTTCACTTCGGTTCATTCCTTGTCCTCAGTTTTGTACGGTTGATCCCAGTGGTTGAGCGACACAATTTGATCGAATTCTTTCCGTTGATGGCTTTTGATGAACGTGGACGTCAGCGTACCGATGATCCCTTTCTTTTCGGCCGGATAGCCCAGAGGTGTCAGCCCAACGACGCGAATATTGTCCGGAATACCCAGCACCTCTTTGAGTTTCTTTTCGTCGAAAGCGGCGATAAAGCACGTTCCCAATCCCCAATCGGT
>JAFGOE010000009.1 GCA_016926625.1 Candidatus Zhuqueibacterota bacterium | reverse complement strand
TCTCCTCCCCCACCCGTCATCGCCAACTTCACTGCAGATCCCACTGAAGGGATCAGCCCCCTGGAAGTTACTTTTACCAATACATCCGAGAACGCAACACAGGCCCGGTGGGATTTTGGCGACGACTCCTGCAGCGAAGAATGGTCACCCATTCATACCTACACGAATCCGCCGTTGAAACATTATACGGTAACGTTGATCGTTTGGAATGACCAGGGCGATAGCGACACGTTGACCTGCACGAATTTAATTAAAATATTCAGGCCAGCTCATAGCGACTTCAACGCCATGTCCATCGCGGGTCGACCCGATGACGATGTCCAGTTCATCAACCATTGTGGAGGTCTCGTCAACTCGTTCACCTGGGACTATGGTGACGGTATTCAGGAAATTTTTCGCTCCGATGTCCGTTACGCCGTCCATCCAATCCATACTTATCAGGATAGTGGCTCATACGAGGTGACGTTGACAGCCTCGGGTCAGGGAGGATCAGATACGCTCTCGCTTGAAGACTACATCTTTATCCATGATGATTATTGTGAACTGCAGTTAATCGATAGCAGTGAAACAGAAGCAGGCTTCGGATGGTCTAACGTGATCGATCACGATGTACTGTCCGACCGCTCGAGCATGAGAGCACCCAACAGCCTCGATGTGCTGGCGACGTTTATGTTCGCCGATTCAAGCGTAAAAAAACTCCATACGGTTCGCTTTAAATGCAACGATGCTCACAAACGTCAACCCCAAAATAATCTGGCGCGCAGGTTTGAAGTATTGACATCGGAGGACGGTGACCATTTCCGCCGCTGCGTCGCCGGCTACCTCAACGAAAATGAACGTTGGGAAACTTACCGCTTCGAACCAGTAACCACCAAATATATTAAACTGAATTTCAGGTCGGCCCGAAAAAGAAAATCACCCTATATTACGATGTGCGAATTTCAAGTCTGCGCCTCTCCCCTGCCACCAGAAAGAGAGACGATCGAACTCGTCAACATCTCGGGCAGAGAAGCCAAAGGCGACCTGCTTCACAAGGATTTTCGCATGTTTCAAAACTATCCTAATCCATTTAATCCGACGACGACTATTAACTGTTATCTTCCGGACGAGGGAGTGGCCGAACTTAAAATATATGACATTCGTGGTTCAATTGTGTACTCTTTATCTCAAACTGTAGATTCGGCAGGATTGCATGCGTTTAAATGGACAGGATCTGACCACAACGGCCAGCCAGTTCGCTCTGGTATCTATATCTATCGGCTGATTTTCAATACACAGGATGGTACAACTTACTCTGATTCAGGACGAATGGTTTTGTTAAAATAACGGATGCAGGGCAGGCTCAGGCGGAGCGAATCTCAACCCGGATCAACAGGATACTCAGCGAATCCATCGTGTCTATCCTGTTGATCTCTATACTCTTTATTTCACATCTGATCGAGACTCACACTATCTGCGGTTCAGCGTGAGTCTCGATCATCTTGTACTGTGTCTTATGTAAACAATATCTGTAATGTTTCCTGGCTCTTTTAATTCAGCTTTCTCTGAATTTACATTTACCACTGCTTCTTAGTCACCCAGGCTCATGCCCACGGATCGTGCAGTTCGAATAATCGATGAATCAAGCGGGACGACGCGCGTCCTGCCACCAACCTCCTCTATAGGCACCGACACGATCTCCTGTCCCTGCAAGGCGACCATTCTACCGAATTTACGTTTCGCTATCAGATAGACAGCCTCAACGCCAAATCGTGTGGCCAGTAATCGATCCGCCGGTGTCGGAATTCCACCGCGCACCAGGTGCCCCAGCGTGGTAACACGCGTCTCCACATTGATCTCCTGCTCGATCATATCGGCGACTTTATTCCCGATCCCACCGAGTCGGAGCGGTTCCGGACTCCCGGGCACATTTCGCTGTACGACCAATTCCCCTCCCTTAGGCTTGGCTCCTTCTCCTACGACAAGAATACTGAACCGTTTTCCATCGTAACGTCGTTCTTTGATCGTTTCATTGATGCTGTCAATTTCAAACGGAATCTCCGGTATCAACACGATATCACCCCCTCCTGCGATAGACGACTCCAACGCCAGCCATCCCGCGTAGCGGCCCATGACTTCCACGATCATGACGCGATGATGGGACTGCGCCGTGGTATGGATCTTATCGATGGCTTCGGTGGCCGTAGTTAAAGCTGAATCAAAACCAAAGGTCCGATCCGTGCCAAACAGGTCGTTATCAATGGTCTTCGGAATGCCCGCTACGGTTAAGCCTCTTTCTTCAAGCATCTTCGCCACCGTCATTGTCCCATCCCCCCCGATGCACAGCAATACCTCGAGTCCTAATGATTCATAATTACTGATCGCCTGCTCGGATCGGTCCTTAAATACCGTCTTGCCCCCTTCGAGAACCGGGTAATTAAACGGGGTGATGTGATTCGTGGTACCGAGAATCGTCCCACCTTGAGTGAGAATACCCGATACATAATCTTTGGTCAGATTGACGTACCTGTTCTCTACCATCCCCTGAAAACCATCCTGGAAGCCTACGACCTCTATATCATATTCATTGATCGCCGTCTTGGTCACCGCTCTTATCACCGCATTTAATCCCGGACAATCACCACCACAAGTCAGAAGTCCAATTCGTTTCGGTACTGAAGCTTTCATGCAATTTCCTCTCTTAAAGTTCTACTTTCTCTCCTAATCGCGGAGCTCTTACATTCTGGATGCCTAATTTTCTCATCCCGTCGGCGGCCGCTTTCGTTCGCTTCTCTTCGCCATGCACAAGAAATATGCCCTTGAGTTTTTGATTCGCCTTCATCGCATAGTTCATCAGATCGTTATGATCCGCATGAGCACTGAACGCATTCATCACCTCGACTTCAGCGTTTAAATTATATTCCTCTCCGAAAATTTTCACGACGGGCAGCTTGTCCACTAATTTACGGCCCAGCGTATTTTGAGCCATAAAGCCCACGATCAAAATGATCGTCCTCGAGTCTTGTATATTGTTTTTTAAATGATGCAATATTCGCCCGTTTTCACACATACCGGACGCTGAAATGATAATACACGGCTGCTTTAAATTGTTGATCTCTTTCGACTTCTCAACATCACGCACATAGGTAAGTTTTTCGAAACCAAACGGATCCTCATCATATTCGAGCACCTTCCGTGTCGCCTCATCGAAACATTCCTCGTGAGTCTTGAATACAGACGTCACATTCACTGCCAGCGGGCTATCCACAAACACCGGAATCCGCGGGAGTTTGTTCTTGTTCCATAGATTATTCAGACAATAGACGATCTCCTGGGTCCGTTCGAGAGCAAACGAAGGTATAATAACCTTACCGTTACGGCTGACTGCTCTTCGTATGATTTTATGGAGTTGCTCCTCTGCCTCTTCAATTCGTTCGTGAAATTTACCACCATAGGTAGACTCGATAATGATGTAATCAAGATCGGGTATGATGACCGGATCTCTGAGAATGGGCAAATTTTTTCTGCCCAGGTCCACGATGTATCCTAACTTGACCGTCCTTCCGTTCTCCGTCAGTGTAATTTTCGTGAGCGCAGATCCCAGTACGTGCCCGGCATCGTAAAATTCTGCTCGCACGCCTTCGGTCACATCAAACTCCTTATTATAATCAACGCCCTCAAAATAGGACAGCGAGTCCATCGCATCCTGCTTGGTGTAAATCGGTTCAACCGGTGGTAAGTTCTTTTTCGCATTCTTCTTATTTACATATTCAACATCTTTTTCCTGGATATAACCACTATCCGCCAGCATATATTCGCACAGATCCTTGCTTGCATGAGTCGTATAGATAGGGCCTTTGAATCCGTTCCTAACCAGATTCGGAATATTCCCGGAATGATCGATGTGCGCGTGCGATAAAATCATCGCATCCAACGATTTTTCATCAAACGGTAATTTACGATTCTTCTTTTCTGCTTCTTTTCTCCGCCCCTGAAATAATCCGCAATCGAGTAAAATACGTTTATCGTTAACATGTATCATATGCATTGATCCGGTAACGGTCTCGACGCCGCCGTAGAAAGATATCTTCATCGCTACTCCATGTGTTATAATTGTGTCTAAGAACAAGTTATTCTGTATATCCTTTACCGCCGACAAGTGATCGGGTCATTCGGATGTTGATTCAAATATAATAAAATAATCTATAAAATGCCAGAAAAAATAATCATTAATATCAAACACGCAGATTAATGATCGCTTTCGTTTAAAATGAGAAGCAAATCATCGTATCGACAGCGATTCATCTTAATAACCATAAGAAAACGCGAAATAAATCTGCATGAGCAGCATCACACAGAAGATGACGATCAGGAGTATGCCATTTCTTCGGTTTAACTCCCTTTTTCTGAACAGTAAAATAGTTATGACGAGCAAAGAAATAAGCACCAAAGTGATCAGGAAATACTCTGATGTGATATTTACCTTGATATCACCCAGTAAAATATTGTAGAGCAAACCGTTGAAACCCAGACAGATCGCGATATCAAAGGTATTGGACGCTATACCGTTTACGATACCACTCTCACCATGCCCTTTTTTGGATAAGCTGATGCTCATCATCAGATCGACTATGCTCGTACCCGGACCCCAGAAGGTGCAAGCGATGACAGAGACGGGGATTACGGTGTTTAAAATATCACCGAGTTTCAGTAACGAGAGAACGCCCAAACGAACTAAAAAGATTGAACTGACAATGACACCGGCAGAACCGAGCAAGGCCATGCCGACGATCTCTTTACGCTTGAATTTACGAGACTCTATCCGGTCCTCACCGTTGGTGACCAACAGATAGTACAAGTATCCCAGGTAGATTAAAATAAGCAGCAAATTCTCATACCATACGATCTTCTCATCCAATGAAATCAATAAGAATACCACCAGAACGATGAAATAAAACATCAGATCACGTGTAAACAAGTGGTCGCTTATTTTGATCGTCTTCTTCGATGCGATCCCGCTCGCGCCGGTGATGACCAGGATGTTGAAAATCGCGCTCCACATGATCGCGTTAAATCCGATGTCAAATTCATGTTCAAATACAACACCGGCGAACGCGGTACCGAATTCCGGAGAAGACGATGAGGCGGCGATGAGTGTGGCACCTGCGATTAATGAAGATAATTTCAGCTTTTTGGAAAGCGCCACCATCGACTCTTCCAGTATGTTCACCGGATACTGTTGCAGGATAAGCACCACGATCAAGCCGCTGATGTAGATTAATAAGATGACTATGTCCATAAGTTAGAATCTTAAATAATAGGTTCTTGACACTGTTATATACCGTCAATTTCATTGAACAGACGAATTATTACAGTTAAATTTTTGTAATAACTTCATACGGATTAAGATGTAATCAAAGAGACTGATGGAAACATTCCGAAGATGGCGACTGAATTTGCAGTGAAAACCATAAAAATGTTTGACCGAAAAGATCGGCACGAACGGCGAATTATCTACTTCGTAAGCGTTGCTGCGGAGTTTTTGGAATAACGAATAATCGAAACAAAAGCCCCTGATATTAACAATATGACGCCGAACCATAGTAACGACATTGCCGGTTTAATAGAAATTTCCGCGAACATACTGGCTGCTTCTTCATCGGATTTAATCGTCACGGATTGATCCTCATAGAACAGTTCGATCGATTTACTGTTTGCATCGATCCCATTGAGATAGAGAAATTTCATCTCTTCGCCAGGCAACTGCACGCGACGGTCACTATGTTCATCCATGCCTACTTCGTAATAGGGAATTAATTGGACCTCACTCGTATTCTTTGAAATCACGTTCAGCACCGCACCGACCTTGATGGTTTGGGTTGCGCTCCCCTGTACCATTTTACTCAAATCGAATGCTTCGAACACGATCGTGTAGCCATCGACCCGTAAAGTATCGTTTTTCTGCATCATATACGTATTGTCCATTACATAGCGATCTTCAGCAGTCTCATATCCCTCAGGTGACACATACAGATCATAGAGAAGGCCCCTGCGAATATGGGGTCGATGAAAGCGATTCGTCTGCGCATCATTGATGTCATTGACAAATATATCAGGTGCAGCCTTAAACGTTTGGCCATCTCGTTCTACCTCCATTCGCAGGTACAGGCGGGTGCCTTTGGCTAATTCATCAAATTCAGGTCCTGTAAAACGCATCGTATACCCCATGACGTCGACGGGTTTCCCTTCAGGCAACTCCACATGTTCCGAGCGTTCGTAATATGTCGATATGATAATGCTGAGAAACATGATCGCAACTCCCAGATGAACCAACGCTCCGCCAATCTGCAGGCTTCTATTCCGCAGATATCGTATCACGATGAACAAATTTACAACGACTGCAGAGACCGCGAAAAAAACGAGTAAAATAATCATCGCTTGTAAAAAACGACTGTAATCGGGAAGTTCCATAAGGAGAAGACCAGCGCTCACAACAGCGCCTGCTATCGCCCCTATGATTAAGAAAGTCTTAATCGTGTCGAGCTTATTCTGCCCCCACTTCGAGAGTGGAATATAGCTCAACAGAAAGGCGATCAATATAGCGATCGGAAAATTGACCATCGCATAGTAACTATGAGGAACATTCGACGGATGTTCGAGAACACGCGTCAGCAGCGGAGCAGAAGTTCCCAATCCTGTCGCCATAGCCGATGTTGCCAACAAAATGACCGCTGCCAGGAGCCCGAATTCACGCGAAAAGATCAGAGGATTACGGGTGCTATTCAGGCTGATGTCGCGTAAATCTCCGGAACGTATCGCAATGAGCACGACGGACAGGATAAAGAAAATCCCCATGAATACGACTAACCATGAGGTAATTCCTAAATCCACAAAGGAATGAACAGAAAAATTAGCAAGTACTCCTGACCGCGTCAGAAAAGTACTGTAGATGATCAGGAGAAATGAAATTGAAATGAGATAGTAATTTGTCCTTATGAAATACCGCTTCACCCGCTGTACGATCATGCCGTGAATAAGCGCGATGCTCATCAACCATGGCAGCAAGGATGCGTTCTCTACCGGATCCCATCCCCAATATCCACCCCAACCGAGAACCTTATAAGACCAAAATCCACCCAAAATGATACCAATCCCTAATGTTAAGAACGAGAAGAGGACCCATTTCATGCCCTGCTCTATCCATTGGGCATATCCTCGATCCCATAACGAAGCCATAGCGATGGAATAAGGAACTGCAAAAGCAGCGTACCCAAGGAAAACAACAGGCGGATGAATGACCATCCATGGGTCTTGCAATAAGATGTTCAATCCGAAACCATCGACCATCGCCGTGGCAACGGAACGAAATGGCGACTGCTTTATCAGCAAGATGCATAAAAAGATTAAATTCAAATTATAAAAAAGCATGATACGCCTGATATCATACCGGCTACTTCTCAGGAACACCACACCCAACCATGCTCCCAAAAATGTCCACAATAAGAAGCTCCCCTCCTGTCCTGCCCAGAAGGAACTGACCAGATAATGCAACGGAAGGTCCGAGGATGAGTACCTGATGACATATTCGAATCGATAATTATGGCTGATGATTAAGTACATTAAAATACAACCGGAAACTGTAATCGTTGATGCAAAAAAATAGAATGCCAGATTAGCAGACCGAACGTCATGGCCCACCGAGTCTTTCTTTAACGCCTGCCATGCATAGAGTAGTGTCGATACACTAAGGGCGATGAATGATATCCATAAAGATAACTGCGCAATAAGCTCCACGTTTACTCCAGTCTTCCTTCATATTTAGAGGGACATTTTACCAATATTTCGTCTGCGTTGAATATACATTCCACCTGATCGTACGTTCCGATGACCACAACTTTTTCGACATCGTTTAGATTCGATCGCCTGTATCCATTATAATGAACTTCCAGGACGTCTCCTTCTGGTTCACAAATGATAAATTCCATTATCTGTGTCTCTCTGTCATATTTCACGCTATTCGCCTGTAGCAAACCAGCAACCTGGATTCGGCCTGGACTCATCTTCGCTTCCTGAATTTTGACATAAGGAGTCAGTGACGATTGGAACGAATAGACGATGAATATCATCGCGACGATGAGCAATGACGCGAATACGATGTATTTAATTTTCACGACTCGTTTTTTCAATTTTACGCTCCAATTTACCAATCTTGCGATCGATATGAAAGAGATAGAGTACGATGCCTGTCCATATCACAATGTTGACAGTAAAGATGATAATTAATCCAGATCCCATGATGTATCCATCCTGTTAAATTTTTCCTCTAATTGTAACCATCGATATTTGAGTGACAACATCCAGAAGAAAATCCCCGTAAAAGCGACAAGTGCTAAAATAAACACCAACATGAACCGAAAATCCAGTTGAGGATTCATTGGGTTCATGGTATCCGACGGATGCAGCGATATAGTGATACGCGGCACGATGAAGATAAAGAATGGTACAGTGGCGAACGCCAATAGCGAATACACGGCGCTGAATTTGCGTTTATCGTCCTGATCATTCACGGCTGATCTTAACGCAAAATAGGCGCCGTAAATCATCAACAGGATTAAGATCGATGTCTCGCGCGGATCCCAGTTCCAGAACGATCCCCATGTAAGACGAGCGAACATGGATCCGGTCAGCATTGCCAGAATGCAGAACAGGAAGCCGAGTTCACTCGATGATACGGCTAACATATCGTACCGTACGTCACGTTTTTTTAAATAGATGACGCTGAACACCATCGACAGGGAAAATGCCATCACGGCAACCCAGGCCTGCGGAACATGAAAAAACATGATTCTGGAGCTCTCGCCTGGAAATCCAGCAGCGTTCCTGGTGTAAAGAAAGCTTCCGAACAATACAAAACTCATTAAGATCGTCAGCACAATTTTTAGCGTTTTATGTCTGATCATCGTTTTACTAAACACATTTAGGATAAAAGTAACTCTTACTCATTCAAAGGGACCGAAATGGTCGCAACAGAACCACCCGACATATAAAAAACAAGAGGCATCTCGTATCATACGAGAGGCCTCTGTTTACACTATTCTTGAATTTATTAATCCCAATCCATTTTCATCTCGATCTTTTTCAAACCACGCGGCAGTGAAAATTCAGCATCGGGTACCGATTGAGGTACGATTTTCACAACAGATGTCTCGGATTTAACTTTGCTGCCATTGCCAAGATCTACACTTGAGATACTCAGGATCGTGAATCCTTTGAGCTTCTCGACATCGCCGGATAGATTACCCTGCATCTTATTCATCTGTTGATACATTTTCGAAAAATTACTGCCCAGATTGTACTTATCCGTCAGCCAGAGGATGGAGATCACTTCATTATCCATTATCATGTTCACCCTGCGGCATTTGTGACCATTGATAGTCTTAGTCTCCTGCGTCGCCACCACCTTGATATCGAAACCCTTGCCTTCATCCGTGTCGCGCATGGCGGCTCCCATCATCTTCTCCATCATCTTGCGTTGTTCCGGAGGCATATTCTTCATTTCATCCTGCATTTTGGACATTGCCTCTTTAGCCTTATCCATCTGCTCTTCGATGTCAGAAAATTTCATCTCCTGATACGTCTTTTCCGATGGCTTGACGGTCCAGATCAATCCCTTATCAAAGCGAAAAATTGAATATTCACCGGACTCCACGTCCAACATCTTCATCATTCCGTCTTTGTAAAAAATTCGTTGCTTAACGGTCTTGTCCTCTTTAAAACCCGGCATAGGCACATTGGTTACCGTGGTTTGATCCCAATATCCCTCGAACGGCTTTTCGGCATGGACAGGACACACGCAGTACAATAATATAAACATCGTTAAGATGCCCAAAAACTGCCTTTTCATAATGACCTCCATATTGGTAAGTTTGCATTACTTAATTTAAAATTAACTTAATTAAAGTCAAGTTATATTTTTTTAAAAAGTGGTTGACATTGATCATTGTTTTTGATATATATGGGGTATAATCTCTACACACTATGGTAGACCTAGATGATATTCATCGACAAACTGAAATATACGTCCGTCTGCGGCATCTGTTGCGAAACGGAATGCTGTATCATGAACGCGTATATATCCAACAACATCGCGTTCAGGAGACAACTGGGACTCCTGCTCCTGAAGGATGCAGATCGATGGCGTAACATCCGCTGCGATGGCTGCAAAGGGGAGCAGTCCATCTGTTGGGAGCCATATTGCCCAATAAAAGCATGTGCGTATTCACATGGTTTTGAATTCTGCATCGAGTGTGATAAATATCCCTGTGCGATGTTGATCAAAAAACAGCAGGAAAACGAGGTTACAAAAAAAATCCAATCGTATCAGATACCTATGGATATATTCGATTCCTGGTAGAACTCACCCCACCTATTCAAGTGACACTGAAATTGGAGACATGTTATGATGACGGCCGACGTCTATTTTATTCGAGCGAAAAGCGAGGAAAATCTGAATGTGATTCAGAGTAAGATCGATCTGCTATTCAGATCTGCGGGATTCGATTCCTGTATCGAACACAACGACATGACAGCGATTAAGATCCATTTTGGCGAAAAGGGAAATGTAACCCATATCCCACCAACCTATGTGCTTCCAGTCGCGCGACTCATCGAAGCGAACGGTGGCAAACCCTTTGTTACCGACACCAATGTACTTTACAAGAGCCAACGATCAGATGCGGTCTCGCATCTAAAATTGGCGCAGGGTCACGGCTTCACGGTAAACAACTGCGGCGCGCCTGTCATCATCGCCGATGGACTCCGCGGCAGCAATGAAATCGATGTCACCATCAATGGAGAACTGTTCGAAAAGGTTTCTATAGCAACCGAGGCGATCACCGCTAACTCGCTGATCGTATTCACCCACCCCACCGGACATCTGTCCACCGGCTTCGGGGGAACACTCAAAAACCTCGGAATGGGACTTTCCAGCCGCAAGGGTAAACTGAGACAGCACTCAGCCGTAAAGCCATGGGTGGAAAAGACGCGCTGTACCCAATGCGGTCAATGTATCATCTGGTGTCCCGTCGATGCGATCGAATGGAGAGATGAGGCTGCCTTTATCGTCAACGAAACCTGCATCGGATGTGGCGAATGTCTCACTGTATGCCGTTTCGACGCCGTGAAGTTCAACTGGCGGACGTCAGGTATCGACCTGCAGAAACGCATTGCTGAGCACGCACTGGGAGTGGTGAAGACGAAGAAGGATAAGGCCGGCTATTTCTCCTTCCTGCTCAATGTGACCAGGGACTGCGATTGTGTGAGCGGGAAACAACAACCCCTGTTTGCAGATATCGGGATAATAGCAAGTAAGGATCCTGTCGCACTGGATCAGGCGACGCTCGATATGATCGAGCAGGAGACCGGAAAACCATTGCGACTGTATTCCTACCCTGATATCGACGATACCGTTCAACTGGTTCACGGTGAGAAGATCGGGCTGGGGACACGGCGGTATCGATTAAAGGAAATATCGTTGTAAACCGTGTCAGTACAATGACACACAGAGGATATATTCATGGATCATGCTGCCTGCTACCGAGTGTATTAAACTAAACTACGATCATTTAAATTTAAAAAGGATTTTATAACCATGCATGTCTACGATGTTATTTTGAACAGGCACAGCGTGCGCAAATTTTCAGATCAAACGATCGAAGATAGTATAGTGGAAAAAATACTCAACGCCGCGCGTCTGGCGCCATCATGGAGAAATCAACAATGCTGGCATTTCATCGTTGTCAAAGATAAGTCGACGAAAGACAAAATTATTCGTTGCACACAATATTTCAATCAAAGCTGGCTGGGTAATGAGCCTGTTATCATCGTCTTCTGCGGCGATCCTCAACAGAGCGGATTTAACAATCAACAGCCTTACTATCTGGTCGATACGGCGATCGCATACACTCAAATGATGCTT
>JAFGOE010000059.1 GCA_016926625.1 Candidatus Zhuqueibacterota bacterium | reverse complement strand
GCCAGGGTGCGGGGTGAGAACGATCCGGCCTACGATCGCGTTTTCGATCTCCAATGGCACAACGGAATCGCCGGAACACGTGATGAATTGCGAATCTGGGGTGCTGACAGCACCTTCGAACTCGAGAAAGTCGATCTCAAGATGAAGTTAGGCGCAGATCTTTACGCCTGGCATACGATTCGCATCGTGGTGCAGGGAGATCTATCGACCGTTTATATGGACGAGAATCCGGAACCGGTTATTAGCGGCGTATCTACATCCTCGACCACCAGCAAGTACATCAAGGTCGGCGACGGATCGGGTGAAGCCATCGGTGGGTATATGGACTGGTGTATCCTCAGCTTGAAGGGAGCGTTTGCGCCAGAAGAAGGTCCGGCCATTCCGGAAGGATTGTTCGTTGATAAGAAGGAAGAACCGGTAGAACCTGATTGGCGTGTCTATGACGGTAGTATCTTGCCGACGGAAACGGGCAGTGAGGGTGACTCGCTTGATCTGAGCAACCTGGCAGATGAAGCACCAGGAGCGGGATTGATTGAGGAGATCATCGACGATCCGGACATTGCCGGCAATAAAATATTCAAATATCTGCATCCTGATGGAAAACGGATGTACCGACATTATTTCGACGATGCCTACGCCGATTCAGAATTCACCATGATCGCGAGGGTGCGGGGTGAGAACGACCCGGTCTATGACCGTGTATTCGATCTCCAATGGCATAACGGCAATGCCGGTACTCGCGATGAACTGAGACTCTGGGGCGCGGACAGCACCTTCGAACTGGAGAAAGTCGATCTCAAAGTAAAGTTAGACGTCAATCTGTACACCTGGCACACGATCCGCATCGTGGTCAAGGGGGATCTATCGACTGTCTACATGGACGAGAATTCGGAACCCATAGTCAGCGGTGTATCCACATCATCAACTACCGCCAAATACATCAAAGTCGGCGACGGATCGGGAGAAGCCATCGGTGGGTATATGGACTGGTTTATCGTCACCTTGAAGGGAGCGTTTGCGCCAGGCGAAGGTCCGGCCATTCCGGAAGGATTATTCGTCGATACGGGTGAACAACCGATTGTGCCGAAATGGTTAGTTTATGATGCCAGCATCTTGCCATCGGAAACGGGCAGCGAAGGCGATTCGCTCGATCTCACCGTTGTCAGTGACAACTCTCCTGGTCCGGGATTAGTAGAGGAGATTATCGATGATACTGATATCGAAGGAAATAAATTGCTGAAGTACCTGCATCCCGACGGCAAAAAGATGTACCGCCACAATTTCTATGAAGGATACGAAGACTCAGCTTTCACTATGATGGCACGAGTTAAGGGTGAGAACGATCCGGCATATGATCGGGTGTTTGATCTGCAGTGGCGGAACGGCGTCGCCAATTCGCGAGATGAGTTGCGCATCTGGCCAGCCGACAGCACGCTGGAGCTTGAAAAAGCGGATGTCGAGCTGAAGGTCGACATGGATCTTTACGGTTGGCATACGTATCGTATCGCTATAGTCGGCGATCTGGCAACAATTTATATTGATGAAGATATGGAGCCTGTTATTAGCGGAATCTCCCTGGAATCGAGTAGTGATAAATATATAAAGGTCGGCGACGGATCAGGTGAGGCAATTGGTGGTTACATCGACTGGTTGATACTGGATACATCGGGTGCTTTTGCACCAGGTGAAGGCCTGCCGATTCCGGAAGGATTGTTTGTCGATAAAAAGAAAGAGCCTGTCGTACAGAAATGGATGGTTTACGATGCCAGTATTCTGCCTTCGGAAACAGGCAGTGGCGGCGATTCTCTGGATCTCTCCGGACTAAGCCAGGATGCACCTGGTGCGGGTTTCGTGGAAGAGATCATGGAAGATCCGGAAATCAACGGCAATAAGGTCCTAAAATATCTGCAGCCGAGTGGCACAAAGATGTACCGTTACTCGTTCGACGAATCGTATACTGGTACTTCGCTGACAATGATCGCCAGAGTAAAAGGTGAAAATGATCCAACCTACGATCGCGTTTTCGATCTGCAGTGGCGAAATGCGAACGTCAATTCCAGGGATGAACTGCGTATCTGGGGAGCCGATAAAAAACTGGAACTTGAAAAATCGAGTGCAGAAGTCATAGTCGAATTTGATCCCTATGCATGGCACACCTATCGAATCGCGGTCAGCAGTGACACGGCGACAATCTATGTGGATGAGAATCCTGTGCCTGTCATCACTGGTATCTCAACTGAATCGAGTGGAGATAATTATATAAAGATCGGAGACGGCTCAGGTGACACCGTCGGTGGCTATCTCGACTGGTGCATCGTTGATATGTCCGGAGCATATGCGCCTGGTGAAGGTCTGCCCATTCCGGAATATCTGTTCGTGGATACGTTAGTCACGAAGGTTCAGCCTTTAGCCAGCGCGAATGCGCCCGTGACCTATGAGCTCGAGCAGAACTATCCGAATCCGTTCAATCCGACGACCAATATTCAATTCCAGTTGCCAAAATCCGGGCATGTGACATTGAGTGTTTACGATGTGACAGGACGGTTAGTCGCTACACTGGTTGATGAGAAGTTGGAGCTCGGAAGGTACACGATTCATTTCGATGCCGCCCGATTTGCATCCGGCATCTACTTCTACCGCATCAAATCGTCTGAATTCAACGATGTAAAGAAAATGCTGTTGATCAAGTAAGGGAGAAGTCTTCAATAACTTGGTCGACTGAAGTAACAGAAAAAAAAGTTATTGCTATGCAAATCAGCAATAATGGGTGGTCGGAAAATCGGCCACCCATTTTTTTTATTTATCTAAAACAGGGGGCTGTATCAAAGGTAAACTTGTAGTGACGAATTTATTCGTCTAATCACACCTATTGTATGCAGAGAATAGATTTGCTACAATTAATTGTGATAAAAATCATGCAGTAGGACTTTTGACACAGCCCCAAACTCATAATAACTCCGAAGACTCAATTGAAAACCAATCGGTCACACCCCAGCGATCCTGCGTTTATATTCGCTCAGCGCAGCACTTAGCCGTTCCCGGGCGGTGGTATCTCCCGGCACATTGTGTGACGGGTGAATGTATAACTTTTCTCCTCGTTCGACTAGCAGCTCAGCCACGGTGGTTATGATCATCCAGACCGCGCTTACGAATGCGATCGTCGAGATAGGCGCTATCTTATCCTGATGATTCTTTAGCGGAACCACCGCGTCTTCGGCCGGCACGCATGTATCCACCACGATGTCGGCGATCTCAAATATCTTTTTGCCGGAGGAATGTCGTGTCGCTTTATCGGCAAAAGCCTTTGCCGAGCCCAACACGATCACCTTCATGCCTAACTTTTTTGCCTCCAGTGCGATATCGATATTCACATTGTTTATGCCTGAGTGGGAGAAAAGCCACATCGTATCTTTGGGATCGAAGGTGTAGCTTTTCATGATTTGATCACCATAGCCCTCTACTCTCTCCAGAAAGACAAACTGGTGCACACCCATCTCACCGACGATATGGGTGAAGAACGAAAGAGGTAATTCGATCATCGGATGAAATCCCACGAATCCGCCGATACGCGGATACATCTCTTCGATCGGAAGGGTAGCGTGACCACAGCCGAACGTGTGTACCCAGCGATCCGCGGCAATAGAATCAGCCATCACAGCAGCCGCTTTTTTGATATTTTCCATCTGGGTCGACTCGATCTCAGTCATCACCCGTTGAGCATGTTGCATCCAAATACTTGCTAACATAAGTTATCCTTTACATGTTATTTGATGATATTTTTTTAAGGTTGATCCAAAATACGATCGAGCTAAGACATAGGATTGCCGGAACAATGACAAACGAAAGTCGCATCCCATACTGTTCGCCAAGTGCGCCGGTCAGCCATGGGAAAAACATACCACCGATAAGGGCCATAACCAGCGCGATACTGAACGCCGTACCGGATAAATGTGCGTAACGTTCACCGATGTAGCCCAGGATCACCGGATAGACAGCTGCAAAGCCGAATCCACTCAAAAACAAGCCCAGAGCCGACAGCGTCACGTCATGCGATAAAATCATGATTACTAATCCGAGGAGAGCGATGCCCAGGCTCGAGAACTGTACAATTGCGGGTGATATCTTCTTTAACAAGTATCCCAGCAGGCTTCGAGCGACCACCATCCCCAACCAATAGAGTGACAGGATAAGAACGGCTCTATCCGAGCCCACTGTCAATTCCTCATTGAAGAATACGGCTGACCAGTTACCGACTGTCATTTCCATACCACTCTGGAAGAATAGAATGAGTCCGAACAGGATAAGGACTAATTCTTTGAGCAAACCGACGCCTTCTTTGAGTGGAAATCCCTGCGCGTGTTTGGGGGAAGGAAAACGGATCGCACTGATAAATATGAGTGGAATCAGCACCAGTAATCCGACCAGTTGGATCAGCCACTCATAGGTCAGATTACCTAAAAAACTGCCGAGCAGCAACGGCACGCCAATGGCTCCAATGCCGAAGAACACTCCCAGTATGCTTAAACCCGCACTCTTGCCCTCTTCACTGATATCGGCGACAAGCGCGTTAGTGCCCCCATTGATCACTCCCCCACCCAATCCGATGAGGAAGATAAAGATTCGCAGCCAAATTGTGTCCGGCGCCATGGCGAGGCCTTCGAAACCGAAGAAGATAAATGAAGCACATACGATTAACATCCATTTGTAGCCGTATCGATCTACCAGCGGGCCGAAGATCAGCGAACCGAGCAGCATACCGAACGACATCAGCATCATCAGGGTACCGGCATTGGCTTTATCGAAGCCGAATTTATCGATGACTGAGGGAAGTATCGCCCCAAGCGTGGTCATCACAATCCCGAATATCAACATTCCCAGACACGATGCCGTGAACACCAGTTTTCGATTGTACATGGACTCTCCTCTCATTATTTTTTAGTATTGATTATATAGACATCTTACTCTGTCATTGCGAACACTCCCGCTTTTGGGGAGTGTGAAGCAATCTCCTGCGACCAGCGAAAAGGACTTCACCTGCGAAAATTGACCATAGTTCATTGCGGAACACAGGGGATTTCTTCTCCCGCTCCGCGGGATCGCAATGACATATTTAGAGCTGTCTTTAGCAAAAAACGCTTCGCAATGACAGTTGATGTCACATCATAGCATCGCCAGTCTGCCGGCGCCGATGAGGCCGGCATCGTCGCCCAGCGACGATACTTCGAGCGATACCTGGCGGAAGCTGATGGGCTGAGCCCATTTTAACGCTTCCCCTTTAATTTTATCTAAAAATTGAGATGCCGGACCAAAGACGCCACCCCCGAACACGATCTTCTCCGGATTGAAGATACTGATCATATTGGCGACTGCCATTCCCCAAAATTGGATACAATGATCGAACACCCTCTTCGCAAGTTCATCACCCTTTTCATATGCCTGAAAAACATGGTACGAACTCAGATCGTTTCGCCGTAGTTCACCCGAATAATGTATCTCTTTGGCCAGTAACTCTCGTGTTATTCTGCTGATCCCCTCACCCGAAGCGTGATATTCAAAGCATCCGCATGATCGATAGACATCGCGATAAGGCTGATCCAGCCCCATCCACCCGATTGCACCTGCGATATCGCCAGTCCCACGAAGAATGCGGCCATCGATGAGGATCCCGGCACCGATACCGGTGCCGATGGCGATAAATATGGCATTCTTGCATCCTTGTGCGACTCCGGACCAGGTTTCGCCCAGTATATAACATGCACGATCGCTGTCGATATTGACACGTATGTCCTTGATCTCCTGTATGGCACTCACTTCCTCGTGCAAGGGGTAATCCTCCCACCCGCGAATATTCGGAGCCCATACAGTGCCTTTATCAGCAAAATAGATACCCGGCACGCAGATGCCGATTCCATCGATCGATTCTGCACTTTGCCGTGATTCAGATAACTGAGACACGATCAGCTCTCTGATCAACGCCCCCGCTTTATCACCAGCACGCCCGCCAAGCGGGATTACCCTTCGATTCGTAAGATGTCCGTCAGCATCAAAGATAGCTGAGGCAATTTTAGTCCCACCGACATCGATTCCGATCACACTCATAATATAGGTTCCTTTCGAATAAAACCGACTGATGCTGGTTTTCCTTATTTAAACGCTTATCTCCTACCCGTTCACTCAATTCAATGAAACAGATTCGAGACAGATAGAAATATACGAAATTATTCACGATAAATCAATACAATTACTGCTTGACAATTCAAGACAAATTTAATATATTTAAATGTTAAAATTACTCTAATACGATACAATGCATACTAAAACCAATACTCACCTCTTCAATATAATCATTACTTACTACTATTATATCTTTAAACAATCCAACCTCTAAACCAGAAGGAGCTGAGGTATGAAACGTTTATTGAGTTTGCTTTTGCTATTTTCCATGAGTATGGCACCCTCAGGAGCCTACGGCGCAAACGGGAAGATAGCAGGACGTGTGATTGAAAAAGGAACTGGTGCTGCATTGCCGGGAGCCAATATTTTCATCGAAAGCGTCTGGCAATTCGACAAGGCCGTTCCGCTAGATGTTAAAATGGGTGCTGCAGCAGATGCTGATGGTTATTACACCATTTTGAATGTTCCGCCTGGCACCTATGATTTAAAAGCAACCATGATGGGATTCGGAACTCTGATTAAGCAACTGGTGCGTGTGAATATGGATCGTACCACGACCGTGGATTTCCAGCTCGAAGGGACCGTCATCGAGATGGGTGAAGTCCAGGTAACGGCCGAACGGGAGGTCATTAAACCGGATGTATCAGGGACGCAAGAGATCATTCTCAGCGAACGTATTGCCGACATGCCTATCATGCGAGTGGATGAATTCGTCAGCAAGATCAAGGGCGTGGATCTGGTGGCCGGCGCAGACGGGCAGGGTCTGAGCATACGTGGCGGAGCGATTCGAGAGACAGATGTCCGTATCGATGGTATTTCCATTCGGGACCCGCGTTCGGAGAACTCATACTTGACGATCAACTCGACTTCGGTCGAAGAACTGCAGGTACTGACCGGTGGATTCGAAGCCAAATACGGAAATTTCCGATCCGGTCTGGTAAACGTCGTCACCCGCGATGGGAGTCGCGAACGTTACAGCATCTCGTTGAAGATGGACTATACGCCATCGAATCAGCACAAATTCTTTGGGACGAATCCCTGGAGCGATGAATCGCTTATTTACCGCGTTTACGCTGATACATCGAGCACGGGTTACGCTTACACAGGCACCTATAATGACACCCTCTTGCCCGAAGAATTACGCTATTTCCGCGGCTGGAATTACCGTCGCGAAGGCAATAAAAATTACGAGGCTATCGGCTTGCCTCCGGGGACTATCCTCACAGCCGAACAGAAACGGCAGCTCTGGCTGCAACAGCATCCTCAATACGAATATGCCGATAACCCCGATATCTTCGTGGAAGGCACACTTACGGGGCCAGTACCGGGTAGCTGGATCCCCTTTCTCGGAGAAGCGCTCGGCAGAACGACCTTCATGTTAGCCGGAAAATACGAGAACACCCAGTTCGCGTTTCCTCTGGGCAAACGAGATAATTATCTCGACTGGAATGCCCAGTTAAAATTATCGACTCAAATTTCGTCGAACATGAAATTTGCTGTCAATGGATTATACGCCAACATCAACACGCTTACCGCCGGGAGTCCTTCTACATTCGGAGGTGCGTTGATCGATGTCTCCAGTCGCTTCAATTTCCTGAGCAGTACCAACGTATCGGTAGAGCAACAGGCCCGGCTGCTTGGCGGGTCTAATGGTTATCAGCAGATGTTTAATCGAAGCCGCCTCCAGCTTTACGATCAACGATACATCATCGGCGGCGCAAAGTTTACGCATACAATTTCGCCTAAACTTTTCTATAATTTAGATCTGCAGTTTAGCTATACAGATCATACGGTAGCACCCTACAGTCTGGATACAACCCGGGCTGATGCATGGACGATGGTTGACACGTTCCGTGTGCTGAATGTACCCGCAGGCGGCTCGCCCAATGCGTCCACCAATTGGCTCACCGACCTTTCGGATAATTTTTGGTTATATGGGGGACTCCAGGCGGCCGATTCGACTTACTCCTGGATCTTGAATTTCAAGGGAGATATGACCGCGCAGGTCGGCCGACACCATCAGATCGAGACAGGTTTCAATTTCCGATACAACTATCTATCAGTAAATTCAGGGACCTGGTACCAATCCGAAGAAAGCTGGACCCCGGACACATGGCAATATTATAAGGTTAAACCTATTGAGATTGGTTTATATATTCAGGATAAGCTCGAATTCCAGGGCATGATTGCAAACATCGGCTTGCGAGCCGACTATTTCAATCCGAACAAAAAGACATTTATCGTTGAACATCCTCTGGATCAGGACTATTCCGATTTTTATAACCTGTTCTATCAAAACTTACCGGGCCAGTTCGGTTCCTGGGAGAAATGGATTATTTTCCGTGATTATCTCGATAATCCCACTGGCTGGCCGACCAGGGAAACAGAGCAGCAGTTTAAATTATCACCTCGTCTGGGAGTGGCATTCCCGATAACCACCGCGAGCAAGATGTATTTCAATTACGGACATTTTTATCAGCGACCCAATATTCACTTCCTGTATAATCTGACGGTCTCACCAGGTGTAGCCATCGTCCCATCCACCGATCTGGATATGGCCAAGACGATCGCCTATGAGTTCGGTTACGAGCAGACATTCTTGCAGAATTTTCTGATCAATGTGAGTTTCTATTACAAGGACGTGAAAAATGAGCCACTGAATAGAACCTATGTCGACTATTTCGAAGAAATTTCGGTCAATAAATATTTCCCGGATGCCTATAACGATATCCGCGGGATTGAACTACGGTTCGAGAAGAATTACGGAAAATTTTACACGTTCTGGGCAAACTATGAATATCGACTCAAGAGTAGTGGTCAAAGCGGACTCTCCTATGTCTATGAAAATCGCCTCAAAGCAGCGGAAGAGCAGCGATGGCCGAACATCACGATCACTGACCCGATTCCCAACGCTCATTTCAATTTAAATCTGCACACACCGAGTCGTTGGGGACCCGAGATTCTCGGATGTCGACCCTTGGCAGGACTTCTGGTCAACCTGTTTACCGAGTGGAGAGATGGAGGACGACAGATCATCAATCCTAATGAACCAGAGGAGAACTGGAAGAAAATTGAAGTCGTTGATTATTCCAACGCCGATCTGAGAGCGTCCAAAGTATTCAACATCAGCGGATTGGCTACGGAATTCGTTGTAACGGTACAAAATCTCTTCAATCAAAAACGGTTATCCTATTATAATATGAGCACAGCGCAATTCGATCGTTATAAAGATTCACTGCACCTCCCATTCGAGAGTGGTGAGCAGCAAGGCAATGACAAACTGGGCGAATGGGATAAGGATCATATCGATATCGGATGGTATACGGCGCCACTGTTTCTCAATCCGCGGCGTGTACTGCTCGGTTTACGTGTCAGGTTCTAATGATATTATTTTTCATATCGATGATGATTCGTATGCAAATTAAAATAAGGAGTTTGATAATGTCCACAAAATTAAGGTATTTAATTTATATTATACTCGTAATCATATGCTTCTATCCTTTTGATGGCGTGTGGGCTCAAAAAAATTACAACGGTCCTCCGATGTTCCTGGATGTCAACGCCATTAACTGGGAGATGAAAAAGTTGAACGGTGAAGGGCAGTTCACGACTCAGTACAGTTGGATGTTAGTCGGTGGTAATACCGGGATGACTGAGCTTTGGTACTGGCCTCAGGATCAGTGGCATTCGCAGATGCTGTATCAGATATTTAATCCGGTCTGTCTCGATGATAATGGCCGGATCGATCAGTATGGAGATAAAAAGATGCTACCGAATCCCTTTGTTAGCAGTGGGCGCAACGATTTCTCATGGGAGATCAGGCGGTATCGTCCGCCTCATGTGACGGTGGATGGTGTCCCTTTATATCGAGAATACCGCTGGGAAGTCGATCCGACACTTAAATCAGACATCTGTGCTATCTGGGAGGACGTTCTCCCCTTCTGGGGTATTCGTACTCATGTGGAAGTATATGCGTTCAGTAATCCCAACCATGAGGATTACGTCGTCTGGAAAGCCACCTATAAATTCACCGGCGAGACGAAAACAACTGTCGAAAATCCGGGTCCCGAGGATTTCTTCCCGGATCAGAGTATCCGCTTGTGGTGGCCCTTATCATTCAGTTTCGGACCCACCAAGGCGGGAGAATTTGCAACGATCAGTTACTTCGCCTATGAAGGTGAAGATGATCTCGATAGTTGGTTTGAACAGGCATCGGAGCTTGTCCCCAATAAAGACAGGAAAAACTTAAAGATAGCGTATTACTGGGATTCGAAAATGAAGGGGATCGCGGCTTACCAGAACGGCAGTGTCGATGATACCGGCGATCCGGATCGTTCCAGCGGCCATCTGATCTCGCCTCAGATTCCGGGATTTACCTTATTACACGCACCGAAATCGTATCAAGATCAGTCTGATGATCCTTCGCAGCCCTACTCCATGCCCCATGCGACGATTGTGGGTGATTTATGGGGACGACGAGACGAGGGATTGCGCGACACATACATCGGCGAAGATAATCGGGGGCGATTTCCCAAAGACATCATCTCTGAGGGAAAAGCAAACTCACCTGAAAAAGGTCCCATGAGATTCATCACGGTAGGGCCTTATGAGTTGACCAAGGATTCTGTCAGCGCGCGTTACGATTCGATCACCGTGGCCTATGCGGTCGGTAACGGATCCATATCGTGGGAAATGGCGGACAGCATTGGGAGAGCCTGGTTCGCGGGTGATATAACGGATCAGGAAAAGAACGATTACATGATGACGGGAAAAGATTCGCTGTTCAAGACACTGGATAGAGCCTATTGGGCATGGCATCGAGATCTGAATATTCCGGACCCGCCGCCACCACCCGACGTTGAAGTCATGAGTGACGCTGATCGGGTGGTCGTAAGCTGGTCGTATCCCGATGATGACTACTACGAGGATCCTGACACCGGTATTGATGACTGGTACGCGTGGCGCGTATATCGTAAGAAAGGAGCTCCGTACGCCGGTGATCCTCAGGATAATTTTAGCGGAGAGACCTGGAGATTGGTTTACGAGACGACCAATAAAAATGTGACTACGTTTACCGACACCGCGGTCACCCGGGGAGTCAGTTATTATTATGCGGTTACGGCCATGGATGATGGCTCGCAAAACACCGACGGACTATTTCCCGGTCAGAAATTGGAGAGCTCACGATACGTAAATCGCAGCGGACTACCGGCTATTCCGTTTAAAGCCGGACTGGCAGAGACGGATCGTGTGCGGGTAGTACCGAATCCGGCGACGATCAAAGCAGGCTCACTCGGTTTCCCGGGTGAGATATCGCAAATCCTGTTCGCAAAACTACCCTATAAATGCACAATATCGGTATACACAGAAACGGGTGACAGAATAAATTCGTTTGACCATTTCGGAACCGACCAGGAGATATGGGATCAGCGAACCGATACCAATCAGTTCGTGACCAGCGGTATTTACATTCTCGCGGTAACACACGCCGAGGATGTGGAGGGTCGTTCATTACCTGATCAATTTGTAAAATTTATCCTGGTGCGCTAACTAATCGGTCGATTCCGATGCAAACAATCATAATATTTCAGGAGAATATCATGAATCATCCAATAAAAATAGCGCTGGTGGTACTGCTCCTTCTATTGCTCTTCGGAAATGTCAGCGGAGAAGGTATCGTCAAAAAAGGACAGGTGGGATTTAGATTCCTGGAAAATCCTGTCTCAGCAGAAGCCATCGGACGTGGTGGGATGGGACTCATTACCATCTATAATGCCAACACTGTCTTTTGGAATCCTGCTGGACTCGGTTGGATTCCCGGGAAATATGATGTCAGCCTCAATTATACCAAAGGGATTGCGGACATCGATCATAATGCGATCGCTGCTGCTTTTCAAATAGGCCGCTTTGGGGTAATAGGACTGGATGTTTTGATGATGAATTACGGCGATTTCTATGGGACCAGGAGAGCTAACAATGACCAGGGTTTCGTGGACACGGGGACGTTCAGTCCCCAGGCCTATGCGATCGGATTGTCATTCAGCCAGAAGGTAAGCGATCGTTTTTCCTATGGTGTGAGAATTAAATACGCGCGACAGGATTTAGGCAGCGCCTGGATTGGCGTGGCAGGAATCGATGTGGACGATCCGGCGCTCGAGATCGAAGAGAAATCGTATGCACTTGCCGAACCTTCGGTGGATATCGGAGCGATCTATGATTTTCTGTACCACAAGATACGGTTTGGCGCCGTGATTCAAAATTTTTCCAGAGAAATTAAGTATGAGGACGAAAAATTTCCATTGCCCTTTGCCGTAAGTTTTGGTATTACCGTGGATCCTTTATCGTTTTTTAGTCCCTTTGAGGATGGAAGTCCTTTTCTCCTTGGATTCGAAACCCGACATCCGCGTGATTTTAAAGAAAAATTTAAAGTCGGCGCTGAATATGTCTACGATAATATGTTAATCATCCGTAGCGGATACATGGGGAATTACGATGAAAGAGGCCTTACCATGGGATTTGGGTTCACCAGAAGCTACATGAACAGCAAATTTCGGTTGGACTATGCCTACGAGGACTTCGGGATATTCGATGCAGCTCATACATTTTCATTTGGAGTAACTTATTAAATGAAGAAAAGATATTTTATGTATCTCAAATGGGTGATGATTCTAGTGGTCGTCACCCTCATCTCGTTCAATGATGTGAAAGCGCAAGCGGGAGATTCCGGAAAACGATTGCTCATTCGCTGCGATGATTTCGGGATGTGTCATGCGGTAAACTGTGCGGCTCGAGAATTAATCGATACCGGTGTTCCGTTTTCCGCATCGGTCATGTTTACCTGTCCCTGGTATCAGGAAATTGTAGATATCCTGAAAGCCAACCCGCAGGTATCCGTAGGGGTGCACTTAACGCTGAATTCTGAATGGAAAAACTATCGCTGGGGTCCGGTTTTGGGAGCATCAGCCGTACCATCCCTCGTCGATAGCTGCGGTTATTTCTACCCTTCTCGTGCCCTATTCTTCGCTAATGAGCCTGATATCGAGGAGATCGAAAAAGAACTGAGAGCTCAAATAGACCGCGCATTGCGAAGCGGTCTAAAAATTGATTATCTGGATTATCACATGAGCACAGTCATGAGTACGCCTGAATTACGCTCGCTTGTGGTTCGATTGGCACAAGAACATGAACTCGCGATTTCTCGATTCCTGGGTGAAGTCGATGTGGATGGAGTTTATGCAATACCATATGAACATAAGCTCGATAGCCTTATCTCTCAGATTCAACGGCTGGAAGATAATCAAACATATTTATTGGTCTTTCATATCGGCCTGGACAGACCTGAAATGAGAGCCATGCTGGATCTGAATACATTTGGACTAAAGGAAATGAGCAGACATCGGGAAGCAGAGTTGAAGGCAGCTTGTTCTGAAAAATTCAGGGAGACGTTGAAGAAGGAGAATATCGAATTAATCACATATCGGCAGTTCATCGCACAGAGGAGTCTGGATAATATGAGTTATCCGGGCGATACTATTTATTAAGTCCGATCATTTCTTTTTTCTTTGGTGAATTTTGTGTGCTTTGTCATTCTCCCTTAAAAATCGGGATGTCCCGCATTAAGAATATGCGGGACATTTTATGAAGCATATTTATATTGTAAATCACTTCTTTTCTTTAAACAAAAGGGCAACATCATGAAACGAATTTTCGGAATTGCACTTATCATTTTATTATGTTCTTCAACACTCACACAAGGACAGGACATGAAAAAGCCGGAATTTCTTCCCATATCCGTCTGGTACAGTGGTGGTAAAGCGCGTGCTCCGATGTTATCGACAATCACACCAGGATCAGAAGCCGAATGGCGTAAAGATTTGGAACAGATCAAGGCGCTTGGCTTCAATACGGTCCGCACCTGGGTCGAATGGGCGCACTGTGAACCAAAACCAGGTGAATATAATTTCGAAAATCTGAAATTACTCTGCAAACTGGCCAACGAGCAATGGCTGCGCGTTATCGTGCAAATGTATGTGGATTCAGCGCCGGATTGGGTTGGCAAAAAGTATCCCGATGCTTCCTTCGAGACACAGAGTGGCGATAGAGTTCATTCTCAGGCTGCACCTGGATTTTGTACCGACCATCCCGGCGTGCGCGAAGCCGTGTTAAATTTCTACACCGAGACAGCTAAAGTAGCCAGTCAGTACCCTAACTTCCATGGCTGGGATCTTTGGAGTGAGCCGCACATCGTAAACTGGGCATACATCAACTGGGTGCCTGACGTTCAGTTTTGTTACTGTCCCCACACGCAGTCCAGGTTCCGCGCATGGCTACAACAAAAATATGGTGATTTAGAAACATTGAACAAGGCGTGGTATCGTAATTTCGAGAGCTGGGACGATGTAGAACCACCCCGTTTCGGAACTATACTCAGCTATACGGACTTCATCGATTGGAAAAATTTTATCTACGATAAATTAGCGGGTGATTTGCGGATGCGTTATGAGGCTGTGCGTAAGGGAGATCCAACCCATGTCATCACATCCCACGCAGCCGTTCCGTCGATTTTCTATTCACCCTACAACGGTTATGGTGCAACGGATGACTTCCTGATGGCAGAGCAGATCGATTATTACGGCACATCCCTCTATCCCAAGCACAATCATCCGGACCGCCACTGGGAGATCTGGAAGTTTGCCCTTGCTGTGGATTTCTCGCGAAGTGCGAATAAGAAAAATGGCGGTTTTTATGTGGGCGAATTGCAAGCGGGCAAGGGGACGATCGGACTGAACATCGGTGATCCGATCACGCCGAACGATCACCGGATATGGATCTGGTCGATCATCGCCAGAGGCGGGAAAGCGGTCAATATCTATGCCTATTATCCCATGTCGTCCGGATATGAATCAGGCGGGTACGGGCTCATCAATCTTGATGGCAGTATCACAGAACGGGCGAAATCAGCCGGCGAGATCGCTCGGTTTATACAGACCTATCAGTCGCTGTTTTTAAATGCGAAACCAGTTCAGGCAGAAGTAGCGCTGTTGTACAATCCGCTGGCACAGATGGTGGGTGGTGAGCAGAGGCACAGCACCGGGGATATGCATTATCAATCGCTGGTGGGGTATTATCAGTTTTTCCTGGAGCATAATATCCCGGTCGATTTCATCCACCGTCGTGATCTGGAACAAGGTAATCTCGAAAATTACAAATTACTCATCGTACCTTACCCTTTGATGTTCACCGAACGCGCGGCAGAGTCGCTTAAGCGATTTGTTGAACAAGGTGGAAAAGTCGTATCCGAAGCACGATTGGCCTGGAACGATGAGCGTGGTTTCGCCGCCGATATCATCCCGGGTATGGGTTTGGCCGAGGTGTTCGGCGTGGTGGAGACCAATATCAGGATGAGTAAAAAAGTCTACATAAAACCCAGCTCTGATGTACACACTGCTTTGGTCAGGTTATCACCGGGTGATGTGTTGCGTGGAAGCTATTTTGCAGAAACGATCACACCGATTCCCACGACACAAGCACAAATACTGGCGACAGCCGAAGACGGCTCACCAGCGATGGTGGCGTCACGTTACGGTAAAGGGGAAACGATCTGCGTCGGATCGTTTATCGGACTTACCAATTTCGAGGCGGTCCATGAAGGTAACTATCGGTTTCTCGAAGGACTGATGAATTGGGCCGACATCACGCGGCATTTCAGTAGTTCAGTCGATGGTAAGCTTGATAAGGATGTAGAGATCAGGCTGAGCCAATTCCCCGGCGGACAACTGCTTTATCTGATCAACCACGGAGTCCAGGCTGAGCCGGTCGATATCGTCTGGAAGGTGGAGGAAAACGGAAAGGTAGAGCTGACTGAAATTTTAAAGGGTAGATTACATTCGACGCAAGTGAAAGACGATCGGGTAACATTCACCACCACGATCGACGGCCGCGACGTACAGATATGGAAAGTCGGCGAGTTGAACAAATAACAACTCGTAACATCTTTTTTTGGGGGGCGGGTTGTAGTAACGACTTCAGTCGTTTCTTTGGGGGGGGCGTAGTGACGACTTCAGTCGTTCACTGCGTAGCATGAAACTTAACCTGATCACATACGACATGCGGCGCACGTTGCATATCATAATAATCTATCTTCACCTTTTGAGCAGCAGTTTCTCTTCATATCTTTAAAATCATTCTTAAACACGCAAGGAGAAGATAAATTGTATTACGCCCCCCCTCTCCACCCTAAACGGCTAAAGCCGTTACTACGTGCCGTCACTACGTACGATTATACAAACAGATCATCATGAAAAAAGAAAACATCATAGCATATTTTATAATCGTAATCCAATTTCTCGCATTAATGCGCTGCGACAAGGACACCAACAAACCTGAGCCAGCAAAACTACCCTTTGTGATCGAAAATTTAGGTGTCACATTCGGTGATTGGGACAGGGAGACCAACTGTGCAGGAGATTTCTATTTCAATCATGACTTTCAAAAGGTTTTCAGTGAATTCGGGGCGCAGGTACTGGATCCGGACTGGAATATAAAGGAATTGCCGACATTTGATTACGTGATCAGGAATGACGCGTTCGTCTTTGCGATTGCCGAGGGAGAAGTCGCAGTTATAGATACACAGAGGAGTTCAGGGGATTATGAAATATCCATCAGATCGTTGAACGATCCTTCGTTTTCTGTGTATTACGATCATCTGGTCAATATTCGTATATCCGTTGGTGATAAGATACAACCCGGTGATACATTGGGCAACGCGCGTCCTTTTACTTCCGAGATCGGCAGTCTGGAAATCATGGTCAACAATACGGACACGAAGTTATCCTATTGCCCTTTTTGTTTCTTCAATGAAGACAAGTTGGATGACTACACAAAGAAGGTCTCTCGACTCATGCGCGACTGGGAGGAATTCAAGGGTGACAGCACCATCTATGACGAATCCGAGTATGTCTTCCCCGGCTGCCGCTATGAATCGATGCTGAGTTATTGAGTTGAGGCATGGGGATTTCTTTCCCCCTCCCCACCCCGGAACGACTGAAGTCGTTACTACGATGCACGTAGTGACGACTTCAGTCGTTCATTGCGGAGCATATAATTTAACCTTATCACATACTACATGCGTAGCACGTTTGATATTTTGATAAATTTTCTTCGCCTTATCATTAGATTTTTTTCATATATCTAAAATCTAAAATCATTCTTAAGGATGCTAAAAGAAGGAAAGTTGTATTGTGTCTACCTCATCTCCACTCAGGAACGACTAAAGTCGTTACTACCCCCATCACTGCACAGCTGAAGACGTTACTACATACATACGTAACGGCTGAAGCTTTAAATGTGTAACTCAAACAGTTCTGATACATGAGTAATCCGTTATCTGTATTTGCTTTTTTTATCTGCCATACTCATTAATAAACGATAGCTACCTATTGTGTATGGAATTGTCACATCAAAATAGAGATCTACTTTTTTATTGTCATCTCCAATTATTCCGGTCATTATATCATAATGTCGACCGTCATGTTTATATAATTTTTGAGTCTTTAGCTTAAATCCTACTCGATTCAATAAAAAATATTCCTCATGGATGCTGATCACCGGGATCGCATTCTCAAAATTGGTCGCATTCCCATACTTTAAAAGAGATTTAAATAAGCCATCTACAAAAAATGCGTAATATTCTTTTTTCTCCTCTTCTTGCCACTCATCGTATATTAGAAGACAAATCAGATGGGCATCGATATCAAGACAGAATGTGTCTATGGCAGCATTAGCTAATTGCAGACTTTTAAGGTAATCATGCTGTGAGAATGCCTTAAACATACGTTCTCGTAATTCTCTCAATTCAGTATCATATGGATTGTATTTTTCAGTGAGTGCGTAGGTCATCCTTAGTACATAAAAATCCAGGCTCTTATCCATGGATTTCAATTTTTGATACTGAACTTCAAAGGGCTCGCTATTCAGGGGGAAATCAGCAGGGAAAATATTAATAGGTCCATCATTCGGTGATTTTTTTGTGCTCATGCGATATAATTCCTTTTGCTTACCGATTATGACAAAGTATTTATAAGCTTACTGACTCAATTCTTTGAACTTTATTTGAGGAGTAATTCTCCATTTTTCTGTGCGGAATTTTAACCACTGCAGCAGAGTTGTCACCAATGCATATTAGTTCGGCCCATGATGAATGATTTCTCCCCACCACCCCCCAAACGACTGAAGTCGTTACTACGTACACCCGATCGTAATAACGACTTTAGTCGTTCACTGCGGTGCACGATACTTTATGGAATCACATACTGCATGCGGCACACCTTGATCATCATGATAAATTCTCTTTGCCGAATCATTAGATTTTTCTATTCAGTCTTTTAAGTCATTCTTACGGATTCTAAGAAAAGGTAAGTTGTATTACTTTTTCCCCTCTCCCCACCCTCCAAACGACTGAAGTCGTTACTACGTACACCACCGAACGGACGAGTTATCCCCCCTTCCACCCCAAACGACTAAAGTCGTTACTACGAACATAATTCATCGAATCAGCATGATCTTCTTCGAATCGATATACTCACCTGCCTTCAACTTACATACATATAAACCACTGGGACAAGAAAATCCCTCGGCGGTCATTCCATTCCATTGCACGGAATGCGTTCCACGTTGCTGAAGGATGTCGACGAGTGTCATGACCTCTTCACCCAGCATATTATATATTTTTAGTGTGACCCTGGATTCTTCTGCAATTGAATATTCAATCGTCGTCGCCGGATTGAACGGATTGGGATAGTTTTGCTCCAGTCTATACTCAAGAGGTAGCGCGTTTCCTTGTTTCGAATCTTCGATTCCAATCATTATATAGGGATAGGGTGTGACGAGCACGTTATCGAATTCAAAAATATCCTGCAGAGGAGGGGAGTCGCCTGCGAAGAGACCTATCTTCCCGTACAGAAACTCCTGATGCTCAAGCGTGTCGACGATGACCCCATTAATCGAAAAAATAATCATGCTGTCCCGGGCAACGACTTTCAATTCGTTACACCTATCTGGACCTTGTTTTAAGGCAGTCGTTGATGTCCAATTAATAGCATAAGTCGAACTTCCGCCCACTATTTTTTCGACATAATATTGCCCCGTGGAAATTATTCCAAAACGATATCCATTTTGGTCATTGTTATGTGTTCGAAAGTTGAGGCCATATCGTTCATCGGTATCACCGGACGTCTGGATGAGTTGCGCTGTATATGAAAAATTGTAAAACTCCTTTTCATAGAACGTATTCCTGATCGTCGATGATAAAGGTACTAAGCCGGTGCACCTATATTTCTTGTTTTCAAATGTCCAGCAGTCGGGATCGCTGGCATCCCATCCACCAATCGGAGTCCTGTTGAAATGATAGAAGTCGCCTTTAGGACTCGTTTTCATCACAAATCCATCATAATCTTTACCACTGTGTTCGTTAGTACGATTGATAAAACCAGGACATGGTGTATGGCCACAGATGTAAATGTTCATATCCTCATCGATATCGATGTCTTGAAAACAGATCCAATCATAGCAGTGAGGTCCATAGAAATTATTCGGCATGAACCATTGATGATATCCCAGATCCGCATCGAACAACAGTAATGCATGTCCACTTGGGGAGTCTTTGGAGATGCTTAAGATCTTCCTGCATTGTGTTAGTTTTGGCTTTGATGCCCAACCTCCCCACTTATTAACATACGAGACCCACTCCACGTTTCCACCTGTTCCTATCCTGGTAAGGTACCCATCGCAGTCGCTCCAATTGTATGGTTCAACGATTATTCCTTCCAGGTCATCCGAGCATGTCCTGCCTGCTACCCACAGATTACCCTGGTCATCTCCTGTAATGTTATGTGCATAGTCATCATTTTGTCCACCTATATAGCGGGACCAGTTGACCTGAAGATCCGGACCAAGCCTACATAAAAAAGCATCTCGCCAGGAACTGCCACCGCGCCACTCATTCAGTTCGTTAGGCAAATCATAATCCGTCCCCCCGTATTCCCAGAAAATATCCCCAACTAAAAAGATATTGTTCTGTGAATCGACAAAAATATCTTTTCCAGATTCACCGCCAAAGGATCCGCCATAAAAACGGCACGATATTATATTACCGTCCGTTGACAACTTATACACAAACGCATCACCGTTCCCGCTGGCATCATTGATGGGATTCCAGAGTTCACCCCACCTATTAATGGAACCGGTGACAAAAAGATGGTTATCGTACATGACAATAGCGTTGCCCATAGCATATGCATTGCTTGTCAATATGCGTGACCACTGTATTTGGCCGTTACTGGTGCTAATCGCCGTTACAAATGCACCGTAACCCCAACCAAGATTTAGAATTGCAGGGAAATCAGTATTCGTGGGTGTATAGCCGGTAATATACACGACGTCACCGTTCGAATCGATACAAATACCATTACCCTGACTGCCATCTGCATAGACAGGCGCACCACCCACATAGGTAGTCCATTGTATCATTCCTAAGCTATTCAATTTTGTCACAAAAGCGCATTTATGCTGCGTCGTATGGTCATTGCTCTTTCCGTACAGATTAGTTGTCCAACCCCAACCAGCAACGTACAGGTTACCTGCATCGTCTGTCACCATCCCGTTCAATTCATCCCGAAATGCAGTATTGTTTTCCCCACCCTCACTGCCTCCGATATACGTGGACCACTGGACTTGTAGAGAATCAATGGAAAATGAGGGATTCACCGCAATTAATATAATTAGACATATTAGATAAAACATTCTCTCAGGTTCGATCTTATGAACGAAATGCATGGCGTACCTCCCCTAATTATGAATGAGAAAGAAAATATCGAATTTATTCCTTGTGAAGAAAATTACTCATAGTATGTACTATGGAAAATAACAACACAACACGCAGGGTAAAACCAATAAATCATAAAAATCAAGTCTGATTTTGATTCATCTGTTCGCATGTGAAGTCAAGGCTGGATCTAAGATAATATAGGTCTAGTAGAAGATTAGGCATAATGTATGGGTATGATGAATCATTTTAATTGCTCATAAATCTAATCGTTGAATTAAATATATCGCTCGTTAAAATGAATCATTTATTTAAAAATATAATCAGTTTTAAGTCGAATGTCAAGGAAAAAAAGAGGTTCAATACGCATTTGAAAACTTTTCAAAAATTTCTTTAAAAACAGAATTATTAGTGCTATATTAAAAGTATCACTATTTATATAATGCTGACTCACCCTCGTTTTCGTAAGATATAACGGAGGATATGATTCTCCTCTCACAAGAGCTTATAGAAGCTCATCAACAGATTTATCTTACCGAGACTCCATGATCATTGAAATATCCGGAGGAATATTGACAGAGCAGCGAATGAATAATACGGAACATTTTTTAAGAGAAATAGTATATTGCTTCAATATACACATATGACGTAATATCGTAATCAAGTAAAGTGATATCTGGTTACCTTAATCATCATCAGTTTTGAAAAATAATTTTACTATATGGTACGTATCTATTAATTGTAAAAATTAGTATATCAAGTTATTAAACAATATAAGATGCATTGACATTCGTCAACATTTAAACAGATATTGATTTTTCT